>JBGSPZ010000161.1:0-2608 GCA_041738375.1 Parerythrobacter sp.
TCGGTGCTGCGGCAGGAACTCGGACGCCGGACCTTCCAGGCGATGCTGACCGCCGAACGCGGGACCGCGCTGGCCAATGTCCGCACCAAGCTCGACCGCCAGGCGAAACAATATGGCGCGGAGATCATCGACGTCCAGATCAAGCGCACCGACCTGCCGTCGGGCGCGCCGCTCGATTCCGCATTCCAGCGAATGGAGACCGACCGCCAGCGCGAAGCACGCACCATCCGCGCGCAGGGTGATCGCGACGCGCGCATCATCCGCGCCGAAGCCGACGCCAAGGCGGCCGAAATCTACGCTGCCGCCTTCGGCAAGGATCCGGGGTTCTACGATTTCTACCGCGCAATGCAGAGCTACGATGCGACCTTCGCCACGCGCGAGGGCGGGCCGCAGAACAATCTGATCCTGTCGCCCGACAACGAATACCTGCGGCAGTTCCGCGGGCAGCGGTGAGCCGGACGGTCGATGCAGCTCGACGAACGGCATCGACCGTTCAATCGCGATTAAGCCCCGGAAGTGCGATATCCGGGCGGGAACTTTCAGCGCTGTCACGCGCATTGACCAGAGGATCGTAATGCCAAGCAACACAAAGGACGCAAAGCCCGTGCGATACGCTTATGGACTGACCTCCGCGCTGCTGGTGGGCGGCGCAGCCCTGTCATTGGTGACCGGCCACCCGGCCGGAGCCCAGGTGGCACAGAACGACGACAGCCGGATGGTAGGCGTGGTCCCGCGCGCCGGCGCGCCCGAAAGTTTCGCCGACCTGACCGAACAGCTAGCCCCGGCGGTGGTCAATATCTCCACCCGCCAGCGGGTCGAGGTTGCAGCCAACCCCTTTGCCGGTTCGCCGCTCGGCCAGTTCTTCCGCCAGCAGCCGCAACAGCCGCAAACCCGCGAAGGGACCTCGCTCGGTTCGGGCTTCTTCATCTCGTCGGACGGCTATATCGTGACCAACAATCACGTGGTCAGCCCGGCGCAGAACGGCACGATCGAGGAGATTACCGTCACCCTGCCCGACGGCACCGAATATGCGGCGGAACTGGTCGGCAACGATGCTGCCTCGGACCTCGCCGTGCTCAAGATCAGCGGCAGCCGTCCCTTCCCCTTCGTCGAATTCGGCGACAGCACCAAGGCCCGGGTGGGCGATTGGGTGGTGGCGATCGGCAACCCCTTCGGCCTTGGCGGAACGGTGACCTCGGGCATCGTGTCCTCGGTGCTGCGCAACACCGGCGGCGGTGCCTACGATCGCCACATCCAGACCGATGCCAGCATCAATCGGGGCAACTCAGGCGGCCCGCTGTTCGACATGCAGGGCAACGTCATCGGGATCAACAATGCGATCTACTCGCCGACCGGCGGCAGCGTCGGCATCGGTTTCGCGATCCCCGCCGAAGTCGCTGCGCCGATCGTCGAGCAGCTCAAGGCAGGCACCGCGATCGAACGCGGCTATCTCGGGGTAAGCATCCAGCCGGTCGATGACGATCTCGCGTCTTCGCTCGGCTTGCCCAAGAAGCGTGGCGAACTGGTACAGATCGTTGTGCCTGACGAGGCCGCCGACAAGGCTGGCATTCGTGCCGGCGACATTGTGACCCGGGTCAACGGCAAGGAAGTGACCGACCAGCAGACGCTGTCGTTCCTCGTCGCCAATGTGAAGCCCGGCACCCGCATTCCGATCGAGCTGCTGCGCGAGGGTGAACGACGCACGGTTACCGCGACGGTGGGCAAGCGCCCGACCGAGGAAGAACTCGCGCGCAGCCAGATGTTCAGCCAGGACGGTGACGAGCAGGATCTGCCGCAGGCCATGCCGACGGACAACCTGATCGGCGAGAAGCTGGGTCTGCAGGTGGTGCCGGTCACTCCGGATATCGCTCGCCAGCTTGGTGCGCCCGCCGACAGCAAGGGCCTCGCCATTTCCGGGGTCGATCCGAACTCGGATGCCGCTGCCAAGGGGCTTGCCCGCCGCGACATCATCCTGTCGGCGAACTATCAGGAAGTGACCACGGTCGAGCAACTCGAAGCGGCGATCCGCGCGGCCGAGGCCGCTGGCCGCGAGGCGATCCTGCTGCGGATCAAGCAGCCGCGCAACAGCAACCCGATCTATCGCCCGGTGCGCATCCGCTAAGGCGGAAGTCCCGAGCGACTGGCGGAAGGGCCGTTCCCGCAGAGGGAGCGGCCCTTTTCCATTGGCGATCGCATCTTGCGCCTGCGTACTTCTTGACCGTCCTGTGACCGTTTCCAAGATTTGTCATCCCCGCGAAGGCGTGGATCCAGGGCGGACCCTGCCCCATGGATCCGCGCCTTCGCGGGAATGAAAAGGACGGGGAAACGGCAAAGGAAGGGGGCAGTCAGTCAGCGAAAGGCGAATCCGCCTCCCTTTGGCTCGCGGCCTACTGGCCCGGAGCCTGCGTCGGGATGCGGGTTGGTACCGGGCGAGGAGTCGGGCGCGGCGGGGTGCCGCCCCCCGTCGCCCCGAAGACCTCTCCGGTGCAGTAGCTGGCGTCCTCAGAGGCCAACCAAACATAGAGCGGTGCAAGCTCGGCCGGCTGGGCCGGGCGGCCGAACAGGGTGTCCTTGCCAAAGTTCTTTACCTTTTCACCGGGCATCGAGG
>JBGSPZ010000186.1:0-2578 GCA_041738375.1 Parerythrobacter sp.
GGGGGGGGGGATCGACGATTGCGAGGGGGCTCAACCCCCACCCCAACCCCTCCCCCATGGGAGGGGCTTTTTATCGACTTTGGAAAGGGCAGCCATGGAAGAACCCGAAGAGATCGTCTGGCAGGGCCGGTTCCTGACCGCCAAGAAGCGCGGCAGGTGGGAGTATGCCTCCCGCGCGCGCGGCATCCGTGCGGCGGTGATCATCGCGATCGACGACGAGGGCTGCGCGATCCTGGTCGAGCAATACCGCGTCCCGCTGGGCCGGATCTGCCTCGAGCTGCCCGCCGGGCTGATCGGCGACGACGACGGGTCGGAGGACGAAAGCTCCGAGACCGCCGCCGTCCGCGAGCTGGAGGAAGAAACCGGCTTCACCGCCGCGCGGATGGAGAACCTCGGCGAGTTCTATTCCAGCCCGGGCATGGTGAGCGAGAGCTTCACCCTGCTTCGTGCCTCGGGATTAACCAGGGTCGGCGAAGGCGGCGGGACCGAGAGCGAGGACATCACCGTGCACCGCGTGAAGCTGGACCATCTGCCGCAATTCGTTGCAGCCTGGCGCGCGAGGGGCCATGCGGTCGACGTGCGCATAGCCATGCTGATGGCAGCAGGATTTATCGGAGAGGACAGGAAATGACCGGAAGAGTTGCAGGCAAGCTGGCGCTGGTAACAGGCGCGGCGCAAGGTCTGGGCGCGGCGCATTCGACGCTGCTGGCGAAGGAAGGCGCGCGGGTGCTGTGCACCGATATCAACACCAATGGCGCAGCCAACACCGCGCAGATCATCAACGAGAGGTTCGGCGCGGGCACCGCCTATTCGATCGAGCACGATGTCACCAATGCCAGCGACTGGGAAAAGGCGGTCGATGCCGCGCGCGAGAAGCTTGGAGGCCTCAACGTGCTGGTCAACAATGCCGGGATGGGCGTTGCCGGCAATATCGAGACCTGCAAGTTCGAGGACTGGAAGCGCTGTTTCGCGGTCAATGTCGATTCGATCTTCCACGGCTGCCAGAAGGCTCTGCCGCTGATGCGCGAGCACGCGCCGGGGTCGATCATCAACATCTCGAGCATTGCCGGCCTGATCGCGAGCGACACCATGCCGGCCTACAACTCGTCGAAAGCGGCGGTGTGGATGCTGAGCAAGTCGATCGCGCTGCACTGCGCGAAGAACAACATGCAGATCCGCTGCAACTCGATCCACCCGACCTTCGTCGATACCCCGATCCTCGACGGGACCGCGCGGCATCACAACATCGACAAGGGGGTGCTGATGGATAAGCTGGCGCGGCAGATCCCGCTCAAATTCGTCGGCGAGCCGAACGATATTGCCAATGCGGTGGTCTATCTCGCAAGCGACGAAAGCCGCTTCATGACCGGGGCCGAGATCAAGCTCGACGGCGGCATTTCCGCAATGTGACGTGTTTGCGGCGTCATCCCGGCGCAAGCTGGGTTCGCTCTCGATAGCGACGCGGTCTGACCAAAGTCTGCGAACATCGTCAGGATCACTCGTCCGACCTCACTTTTTGTCATCCCCGCGAAGGCGGGGATCCATGGCCAACGCCGGTCCTTGGATTCCCGCCTTCGCGGGAATGACAGGAGAAGTGCCGGCATGAGGTGACGGGGCCGCCTGTATGTCAATGACTGGCCCGCCAAAAAAGGAGGGACCTTGCGGCCCCTCCCGGTTTTCATCGATGGTGGCACGGCCGGCCCGAAAACCGGGACGGATGTCGCGAGGCCGTGCTCAGTCGGCGATCAGGCCGATCGCGGCATAGACGATGGCGGCGGTGCCGACGCTGACCAGCGCGCCGATGACGAAGGCGACACGGACCCACATCGGGTCGATCCCGGCAAAGTTGGCGATACCGCCGCACACGCCCCAGATCTTGCCATTCGAACGGTCCAGGCGGAACCCCTGGCTGGGGACGCCGACGGCAGGCTTGCGATCGAGGTTGTTCATGCGAGTGCTCCCGGCAGGATCATGCCCTGATTGGCAGGTGCGATGGCAACCGCGAGCAGCATCGCGGTGACGGCGATCGAGGCAACGGCGGCAACCAGGTGCGTGCCGATTTTCTCGAAGGTGATCATGGTATTGGTATCCTTCTAAAGTTTGTTTTCGTGGATGGCTCAGGCGAGCATGGTGGTGGCGGGGAGGAGTGCACCCTGGTTGGCCGGCATGATCGCGGTGGCGAACACGAGAAGCGTAAGGGCGAACGAACCGGCAGCGGCGAAAAGCTTGCTGCTGAAACCTTCGGGACTGAACATTGGAGAACCTTTCTTTTGTAACCTCAGGACCATTCCTGCGGATGTGGACTACTCTGCATGGGGTGTGCCAGTTTTGAAAAATGGCGGAAATCTGCCGTTTTCGCCCGTGTTCGCGGTATCGCTAGGATGAATGAATGCTGACAATTGGGAATTTTCGCCAACTGTTGGAACTCGCCTTTCGGCTGGCGTGGCGGGAGCCGCGCAGCTAGGGCTGCAGGCGCTCATGGCGCTCGACCGGATCACCCTTTCCCGCTTCCGCAACCACGCCGAAACCGCGCTCGACGGCGAGCGCGGATTCAACCTGCTGGTGGGCGAGAACGGCG
>JBGSPZ010000191.1:0-2559 GCA_041738375.1 Parerythrobacter sp.
CCGCCGCCGCAGAGTATCGTCGAGGCGAACCGGATGGTCACCGACCATTGGATCCATCTGGTTGGTCTCGCCAGCCTGTGGTGCGCGGCGATCCTGACCTTGATTACCGGGTGGGATTACCTGCGGGTCGGCCTCAAGCACATGGATTGAGCCCCGACGGGCCGGAGGTCACACCGAGATCGGCAGGCCGAAGCGATCGCGCGCATCGTAGCGGTCGAATTCCTCGTGCGGTGTATAGCCGTAGTGCTGGACGACCTTCTGATGCACCGGGGTTGCGAACTTGATCCCGGCGTTCTTCTCGCTCCGCCACACAACCCTGCCGGGAATGATGGTTTTCGGGCCGAGCCGAACCATGATCTCCGTTCCCGTATCGATGTCCGGGTTACTGGTCTCGATCATGCATCCGCCGCATGACAGGTTATACAGGCGGACGACGTCCTTGTGCTTGCCGATCTTGCACTCGACCTCTTGATCGGTGTCGAAACGATTGTACGAACGCATGGATGCGACCCCCGTTTTCCTTCAAACGGGTCGATGCTTAGTCTCACATTTACCAAGAAATAATGAATCGACCCGGCCTAGCCGGACGTTCAGCCCGCGCGCAACTCGTCTGCCAGCAAGCGGAATTCCTCGCCGCGCGGCGAGTTCTTGCGCCAGATCAGCGCGATTTCGCGCTGCGCATTGGCGGACTTGAGCGGGCGGGCGACCACGCTGGTGCCGTTGAGAATCCCTGCATCGAGTGCCATTTCGGGCAGCATGGTCAGGCCGAGGCCGTTGTCGACCAGCTGTACCAGCGTGTGCAGGCTGGTGCCTATCATCGTGGCGCTGGCGCGCAGTTCGGGCCGGTTGCACGCGGCGAGCGAATGGTCGCGCAGGCAATGCCCGTCTTCAAGCAGTAGGAGCCTGCCCTCATCGATCATGTTGGTGGGGATGACCGCAGGCGGATCGCGCGGGTCGTTCTTCGGGAAGGCGACGAACAGCCGGTCGTCGGCGATATGCGCGACCTCGACCTCGCCGGTGGCGAAGGGCAGGGCAAGCAGCACGCAATCGACGCGGCCGTGATGGAGCGATTCCACCGCATCGTTGCTGGTCTCCTCGCGCAGCAGCAGCTTCAGGCTGGGCCGCTCCCGGCGCAGGCGCGGGAGGATGCGTGGCAGCATGAACGGAGCAATCGTCGGGATGACGCTCATCCGCAATTCGCCCGACAGGGGCTTGCCGCTCGCCTGAACAAGCTCGCTCAGCTCCTCTGCCTCGCGCAGCAGGCGGTGCGCCTTGGCCACCACCTGCTCGCCCAGCGGGGTAAAGCGGACCACCCGCTTGCTTCGCTCGACCAAAGTCACGCCGAGCAAAGTCTCCAGCTCGCGGATCCCCGCCGATAGGGTCGACTGAGAAACGAAACTCGCCTCCGCCGCGCGGCCGAAATGGCCGTGCTCATGCAGCGCAACGAGATACTGCAACTGCTTTATGGTGGGGAGGTAGGTGCTCACGTGGTCGGCACTACTCCGCCGCCTCCGCCTCGACCACGTCCGCCGAGACATCGTCGACGTGGGTCATCGTCAGCTTGCCCCTCTTGACCGCGAAGGCCAGCTTGCCCTCCACCAGATCGAGCGCGTCGCGGCCGAAGACTTCGTAGCGCCAGCCTTGCAGGAGCGGCAGGTCGCGCATACCGGCGGCGAGGGCTTCCATCTCGTCCGAGCGGGTCAGCAGGCGGCTGGCAACGTCGATCTCGCGCGCACGGATCTTGAGCAGCAGCTTGAGCAGGTCGGCGACCAGCGCGCCCTCCTTGCCCAGCGGTGCGCCGCGGCTGGTCTTTTCGGGCATCTCCGACTTGTCGAGCGGTTCGGCCTTTTCCAGCACCTTCATCAACCGCTTGCCGATGTCGTTGTCCTTCCACGCGGTAGACAGCCCGCGCACCTTGACCAAGTCGCCCTGGCTCTTGGGCGGGTGGCTGGCGATGTCGGCCAGGGTCTCGTCGCGCATTATCCGGCCGCGCGGGATATCCTTGTGCTGCGCCTCGCTCTCGCGCCACGCGGCGAGCGCCTTCAGCCGTCCGAGCACCTGCGGATTGCGCCCGGCCTGCCGGATGCGCAGCCACGCCTTGTCCGGGTCGGTGCGGTAATTTTCCGGATCGGCGAGCTTCTCCATCTCGGCATCGAGCCAGACACCGCGCCCGGTCTTGATCAGCTTTTTCAGGATCTTGGGGAAAATCGTCGCCAGATGGGTCACGTCGCCGATGGCATATTCGATCTGCCGCTCGGTCAGCGGGCGGCGGCCCCAGTCGGTAAACCGTGCGCCCTTGTCGACCGTAAAGCCGAGCCAGCTTTCGACGAGATTGGCATAGCCGATCTGTTCGGACTGGCTGATCGCCATCATCGCGATCTGCGTGTCGAAGATCGGGTGCGGGGTCTTGCCGGTGAAATTGTAGACGATCTCGACGTCCTGCCCGCCGGCGTGGAAGACTTTGAGGACGTCTTCGTTCTCGCACAGAAGATCCCACAGCGGCTTGAGGTCGATCCCCTCGGCCAGCGGATCGACCGCGGCGGCCTCTTGCTCGTTGCC
>JBGSPZ010000269.1:0-4248 GCA_041738375.1 Parerythrobacter sp.
GCACCGACCTGAGCCTCGACTTCTACCGCGCGATCCGCAAGCACCAGCGCGAGCATCTCGAAAGCGCGACCTACAGCCGCGCGCTGACCGCCTTCGGGCTGGGGCTGCTCAACCCCACCGGCAGCCGCGTCTCGCGCCGCCAGAGCGACCTCAATGCCGATCGCGACATGAACCTGCGGCAGATCCGCGCAATCCCGCACAATGCGATCCTGCAGCAGCTTGGCTATCCGGTGAACGTCATTTCCGGCGTCGGCACTGCGGCGGACGGCAATTACGAGGATCTTGCCCAGCTGATCGCCGAGAGCGAGCGCGGGCGGCAGCTGATCCGGCTGGTTCGCGCCTCCAACGCACTCGCCAGCATCAAGACCGTCGCCGCCTATGGCGAGCTGTTCAACAGCGCCTATTGGGCGAGCCGCCCCTATCGCGGGACCGAGACCCATCTGTCCGATGCGTGCGAGGTGCTGGCCGAATATCTGACCAAGGACGACCGCACCGGCGTGTTCCGCCGTCTCGCCTCGCGCTTGCGGGTCGATGCGCTCAAGCTGCATCGCCTGCTCGACCTCGTGCCGGACGAGAGTCCGCTCGACGGGCGCGAGAACGTGCGCCGCCAGATCGGCGTGCTGCAGGCGCTGCGGCTCGCCCTGTTCCAGTACATGTTCCTGCGCGCGGTCAGCGTCCCCGCCTTCAGCCGCGCCAACGACATCAGCCGGGACGATGTGCTGGAGATGGTCTTCACCCTGCGGATCGACGATGCGCTGACGCAGCTGCGCCGCGCCTACCCCACCAGCTTCCCCCAGCCGGGCGATTTCGCGCTCGACGAACCGAGCGATTACCCCGACGGCGACAACGAAGGCTATAGTGCGATCCGGCGCGACTATATCGACCCGCTCGAACGCGCCTACGGCCTGTCGCTGCGCATCGGCACCGCGATCGCCAACGAATTCGGCGCGCACGGGTAAGCGGCCGAACAAGACGCTACCCTTATCTCCCCTCCCCTTGGGGAGGGGCCGGGGGTGGGGGTACCAGGCCAGTAATCGTCGAACCCCCATCCCAACCCTTCCCCAAGCGGAAGGGCTTGAAACTTTGACATCGGAATCCAAACGAGGTCCGCTCCGCCGTTAACTTTTGCCCCGCCGCTGTTTCGCATCGGGACGCAGCGCGGCCGGAGACTGGCGTGACGGGGCAGTTTCGCGCATATACGCTGGCATGAAACCGATGCTCACATGGATCGGCGGCGCAACGGCCGCCCTGGTACTGGTCTTCAGCGGCGCTTCGCTCGCCGGGGCCATGATGGACGACGGCAGCGACGCCAAGGCCGAAGCGATCGAAGATGCGATCCCGGTCGACGCGGCGGCGGTTGATGCGGCAGACGGCACCCAGCCCGAAATGGTTTCGGAAGAGGTCGTGCAGCCGATCCCGGCGGCGGCGCCGAAGGAAGAGCCTTTCGTCGTCAAGCGCATCCTCGATATCCCCGGGCCGATCAAATACGGCGAATGGTACTGGGACGACGAAGGCGTGCCCGACGGCCCGCTGGTGATGACGGTCGATCTCGACGCGCGGGTCATCTCGGTGTTCAAGGGCGGCTACGAAATCGGCGCGGCAGCGGCGATGCTCGGCACCAAGGAGTATCCCACCCCGACCGGTACCTTCCCGATCCTGCGCAAGCAGCGGCACAATGTGTCGGAGAAATACGACAACGCACCGATGCCGTGGTCGATGTTCCTGACCCGCGACGGCGTGGCCATCCATGGCGGTCGCCCGGTCGAGAACGGCTATGCCAGCCACGGCTGCATCGCGATCCCCGACGAGCTGGCGAGCCGCATCTTCGCCATTGCCAAGCCGGGCGACAAGGTCATAATCACCCGCGGCAAGACGCTGGAAATGGGTCAGAAGATCATCTGATCATCCGGTGCGGCGCGGGGGTTCTCGCGTGATCAGCCACGCGGTTTCCGCGCCGCGTTGCTCGGTCCATCCCAGCAATCCGCCGATATTGACCTTCTCGCCGCTGCGCAGCCTGTCCACCATTCGCGCGCTCTGATCGACGTCGAGACGGACTTCCAGCTGGACGGCAAGGATTTCGATGGCGCGCATCCAGAAAGGCTCGCGCCACACCGCCCCGCGACGATAGGGAAAATAGGTCGTCGTTTCGCCCACTTCGGCGCACTCGGCCAGCTCGTTCTCTACCGCGAAATCCAGCGCCCGCTCGAGCTGTTGCAGATGCTCGGCGCTGCGCGACCATGCGGCGGGATCGAGCCAGGCCGCCTCGTGCAAGGCGTTCCGCATGCGAACACGTTCGAAGTCGGCATTACGGTTCGACGGATCTTGCGCGGTCTCGGCGCCTGCCTGCTCGACAATCGCGCCCAGCTCGCTGCGCCGCCAGCGAAGGAGCGGCCGGACAACAAGCACACTGCTCGGCGGGAAGATGGTGGACTGCCTGATCCCTGAGAGCCCGACCAGCCCGCTGCCCCGATTGAGCCGCATGACCAGCGTTTCGGCCTGGTCGTCGGCATGGTGCGCGGTGGCCAGTGCATCCAGCCGTCGTTGGCCAGCCCATTCCAGCATCGCCGCATAGCGCCGCTTGCGTGCGGCATCCTGCACGTTCCCCTTGCCAAGCGACACGGCGAGTATGCAATGGGGAATATCGAGCGTTGCGCAGACCGCTGCGACCAGTTCGGCTTCCTGCGCGCTTTCCGGCCGCAATCCGTGATCGACTGTGACCGCCTCGACGCGCTCCGGCAATGCGGCGTGCGCCAACAGCAGCAGCGCGGTGCTGTCTGGTCCTCCCGATGCCGCAATCCCGAGCCGGGACTCGCGCTCGTCGAAGCTTCGCCAAGCCCGCGCGAGATCGCGCCTGAAGCGCTCTACCAGTGAGGCATCGAGCGCCGTATCAATTGCATTTCACCTTCTTGAGCGCCGCCTGATACTCGCCCGACAGGCGGCCCGAGGCGATGGCGGGATAGGTGTCGCTGAATTCGGCGAGCGCGATGCAGGCGCGGCGCTCGTCCTTGAGCGCAATCATGCTTTCGGCGAGGTAGAGCAGGCTGTCGGCAGCGCGCGCGGCGTTGCCGTCGGTCTTGTAGTTCTTGAGGAACCAGGTCGCCGCTTCGTTCGGCTTGCCATCGTCGAGATAGGCCCGGCCGAGCAGGTTGCGGCCATAGGTCGCGCGCGAGTGGTTGGGGTATTTCTCGACGAACATCGTCAACTGCTGCTGCGCCTCGGGGAAGAAGCCCGCGCTCCACAGGCGGAAGCCATAGCTGTATTCGTCATCCGCCGCATCGTCGGTCTGCGGCTTGGCGATCTGGGATACGGCAGCGAGCCGCTCGGCCGAAGGCTTCGCCACGGTTGGCGCCGGTGTCGGGTTGGGCGTCGGTATCGTCCGGCTGGCTGCAGTCGATGTCTGAACAGGCAGCGAGGCAGGGGCTACGGTGGCTTCTTGCGTTTCGACCGCATCGAGCCGCGCGGTCAGTCCGGCGATGGCATTGGTGTTTTCCTCGGTCTGCGCGGTCAGGCTGGCAATCCGCGCTTCGAGCGCGTCGAGCCGGATCAGGATATCGGTCACCGCAGTGGTCGAAGTCGTTGCCGGCCGCGCTGCCCCGGTCTGAGGCGCGGTAATCTCCGGCTCGAAGAAACGACCGTCACCGCCGGGGAAGACCTTGCGCTGCAAGGCGCGCACTTCGGATTCGACCTTGCGCAGGCGGCTTTCCGTTCCGTCGTCCTGCGCCATTGCGGGAACGCTCGCCCCGGCTACGGCCATGAATGCGAGACCTGCTGCGGCGGCGCGGCTAGCTCGGCTGATCATTGTCGATGTGCTCCTGTCCAATAACGCATTTACGGCGTTTGGACGGACGCTGGCGACCTCCACCCGAACGCTCGCTGAATACCACGTCGAATCCTGCCTCAACCATCCCGCCTTGTCGAGGCGGGCACCCTCCAAATCGGTGGAACGCTATTCGCTCGCGGTCGCGGCAGGCTCGGGCTTGCGCTCGGCCAGCGCGGCCGAACTGACCCGTGCATCGGCAATCGTGACCGGTTCGTCGGCCAGCTTGGCGACTTCGCGCCCGCCCACCGTGATGGCGAGCAGATCGGGTCGGCCGGTGTTGATCCGTGGATCCCCGGCATCGGCGGGGACGGTATAGGTTTCGCCCTTGGTCAGTTGCTTTTCGAGCAGACGATCGCCGCTTTCGGCATCGGTGAAACGGACCCACACATCGTCGCCGAGCGCAGTAAAGATCACGGCACCGCCGGCCA
>JBGSPZ010000283.1:0-7879 GCA_041738375.1 Parerythrobacter sp.
GTCGGGGTGGTGGTCGTGGTCCACGACCTAGCGCTGGCGATGAACCATGCGCAGCGGGTGGTGGTGCTCGACCGTGGCCGGGTGGTAGCGGACGATGCGCCGCAAGCCGCGCTGACCCCGGAGCTGCTCAGCGCAGTATGGCAGGTCGATGCCGAGTGGATCGGCGAACCGGGGACCGGCGCGCTCGTCACCCGCTAGCGCACAAAAAAGGCCGGGATCGCTCCCGGCCTTTTGCGTTCGAAATCCGAGAGCTTACTCTCCGCTATCGGTCAGCCCGCGCGCTTCGAGCATCGGGCCGACGTCGGGTTTGCGCCCGGCGAACTTCTGGAACATGTCGAAATAGTCCATCGTCCCGCCGCGGCTGAGCACGGTGGCGCGGTAATGGTCGCCGTTCGCGCGCGTCAGCCCGCCGTTGTCCATGAACCACTTGCGGCTGTCGCGGTCGAGCATCTCGGTCCACAGATAGCTGTAATAACCCGAGCTATAGCCCGCCGGGTCGGAGAAGATGTGGTTGAAGTAGCTGCTGCGATAGCGCGGCGGCACCAGATCGATCTCCAGCCCCAGCTCTTCCAGCGACTTGCGCTCGAACGCATCGACTTCCTCCGGCGTGTCGATCGCGGCGGCCTGGGCCGGCGTGAGCGCGTGCCACTTCATGTCGAGCAGGGCGGCCTCGACAACTTCGCCGAAGTCGTAACCCTGGTTGAACTTCGCCGCCTGCTGGATCTTGGTCACCAGCTCCATCGGGATCGTCTCGCCGGTCTGGTAGTGCTTGGCGTAGTTCTGCAGCACCGAGGGATAGGTCGCCCACATCTCGTTGACCTGGCTCGGGTATTCGACGAAGTCGCGCGCGGTCGCGGTGCCAGAGAGCGAGGCATACTTCTGGTCCGCGAAGAAGCCGTGCAGCGCATGGCCGAATTCGTGGAACATCGTCTCGACCTGGTCGAACGCCACCAGCTGCGGTTCGCCTTCCGCCGCCTTGGGGATGTTGAGCACGTTGTAGATCACCGGCTTGGTGCCATACAGATGGCTCTGGTCGACGAAGTTCGACATCCACGCCCCGCCGCGCTTGCTCGGGCGCTGGTAGGGGTCGAAATAGAAGATGCCGAGCTCGCTGCCGTCGCGGTCGTAGACGGTATAGGTCGTCACGTCAGGGTGATAGACCGGCAGGTCGGTGCGCTTCTTGAAGCTCAGGCCGTAAAGCTGGCTGGCGGCGTAGAACACGCCGTCTTCCAGCACGCGGTTGATCTCAAAATAGGGCTTCACCGCGTTTTCATCGAGGTCGTATTTCTCCTTGCGGACCATCTCGGCGTAGCGATACCAGTCCCACGGCTTGACCTCGAAATCGCCGCCTTCCTGCTCGATCTTGGCGTTGAGCAGCGCGGCTTCGCGGCGCTGGGTTTCCGCCAGCGCGGGGACCATCGCCTCCATGAAATCGAGCGCGGTCTTGGGGTTCTTCGCCATCCGGTCCCACATCGCGTAGGTCGCCCAGTCGGGCGCGCCGAACAGCGCCGCCTTGCGCGCGCGCAGCGTGGCGATCTTGGCGAGCAGCACGCGGGTGTCGTTCTTGTCGCCCATCACTGCGCGGTCATGGCTGAGGTTAAACAGCTTCTCGCGGGTGGCGCGGTTCTCGAGGCTTGGGAGCGAAGGCTGCTGGGTGGTGTTCTGCAGCGCGATGGCGAACTTGCCCGGCATGCCCTTTTCGGTCGCGAGCTTGGCCGCGGCGTCGATCTCGCTGTCGCTCAGCCCGGCGAGCTCGGCGCGGGTGTCGACCACCAGCGCGTTGTCGACCGTTGCCGCGCGGACCTTCTGACCGAATTCGGTGGTCAGCGTCGACAGCTCGGTGTTGATCGCCTTGACCTGTTCCTTCTGCGCATCGGTCAGCATCGCACCGGCGTGGACCATGCCGTCATAGGTTTCCTCGAGCAGCTTGGCGTCTTCCGGGGTCATGGTCATGGCGGCGCGGTTGTCGTAGACCGCCTTGACGCGGGCGAAGAGCACCGGGTCGAGCGTGATCGAGTCCGAATGCGCGGCCAGCTTGGGGCCGATTTCCGCCTCGACCGCGTCGAGCGTATCGTTGGTGTTGGCCCCCGACAGCGCGAAGAACACCGCCGCGACGCGGGTCAGCATCCGGCCCGAGGTTTCCAACGCGACGATGGTGTTGTCGAAGGTCGGCGCTTCGGGATTGGCCTTGATCGCCTCGATCTCCGCCTGGTGGATCGCCATCGCCTGTTCGAAGGCGGGCAGGTAGTCGCTGTCCGCAATTTTCGTGAAGTCGGGCGCGAGCATCGGCAGGTCGCTCTCCTGCGCGAGATAACCGGTGGCTTCGGGCATGGTGGTTTCTACAGTGGCTTCGGCGCTGGCAGCGGCCTGCGGCGCCTCCTGCGCATAGGTGGAACATCCGGCGAGGATCAGTGCGAGGCCGGTGGTGGCCAGGATAGGGGCTTTCATGGTGTCTCCCGAAAGTTGAGGGCAAGCGCGCGCAGGAGTGCGGCGCAATTGCCCCGTGCTTAGCTGGGAGCGTTTGAACCGGAGATTACGCCGGAATGCAAGCGGGAGGGGGCGGCAATTTCGCTAGAAGATCAGGCCGAAGCCGATTGACACTTGGTTCTCGTCCGCGAAACTATCCGGGTTGATGCCGTCGAGCAACTTCGCGCTGATTTCTAATCCGAAATCGCTCAAAGTCCACCATCGATGGCCAATAACAAATTCGTGGCGCTCAACGTTCGGGATAAACGCACCGTCCCCTCGAATTCGACGAAGGTTTATATACTCTGCACTTAGAAATGGGCCATTAACCTGAGTCTTGCCGCGCGTCGCCGAGAATTTCACGATGGCGCCGGCGTGGGCAAATGTCTCCTTCCCTATGTTGGATAGTGTGCCTTCTTTGGTCAGAATATTATAGTTGACGATTGGCTGAAAGTCGATCCGGGTCCAGATGTCCTTTGCCAAATAGTTTCGATATCCACCAATACCTGCAAAGCCATCGAAACCGTCATAATCGAAAAAGGTTCCGGTCAACTCCGCTTTGAACCGTTCCGTGTCTTTGGCGAAATCGAAGATGTAGGAAGCGTCGATGTTGTACAGGAAAGATCGCTGGTTTTCCGGCCCCTTCCCCGAAAGGTCAATAATGTCGCCACCGATCAGACCGAGCTTCAATATATCGGTGTCTCCGTCTCTCTGGGTTGCAGGGGGTATGAGCACAGGCGGCGGCGTAGTGCGCGCGCTCTTTCTCTCATAACCGACATATCCCAGCACGTTGGGGAAAAAGCGATCATCTCGTTGAATGAGCGGCGCGCCAAGAACGGCCTTGATCGATAGGGTTTCGGTCTCCGTTCTTGTTCCATCGGCCTTGAAGTTTTTGATGCGCTCGAATCCGACCGTGCCAGCACTCGCTTTTTTCCGCCTCTCTCCAGACAGAGCGAGATCTGTCACATTCCCGCGCAACCGAAGAAAGTCGCCAAGGGATATTCTGGGCTTCTCGGCGGTCGTCGCTCCAGCCGTTGTCGGACCTTCTCCGGCCAGATTTTGACCAGCATAGCAGGCAAGCGTTATTCCGGCACTGAGATACCAGGCCGCGTCCACAGCTTCGAGTTGGTCGGCCTCGGCAGCAGATACGCGTCGACCGCTACGATCGAAAGCCGCAATGACCTTGTTAGAGTCAGGCGAGACAACATTTGAGACCTCTCTCGCGGTGACCCAGATGGCGTCGGAGTTGCGACCCGTCTGGATGGGTGAAACATCAAGACTTTCGCCGGAGACCGCCCTAATTTTCGATACGGCTTCTCCAGGTGATGCCATTTCCCCTGTCGCGGCTAGCAGGAAAAATGCGAGACGCTCCCCAGAAATCGTCTTCCATTTGGCAGTTCCGTCGACGAAGTCGAAAGAGTCTTTTGAGCGACCGGGATCGTTGCAGGCCAACGAAACGATCGCGCTGGCGTCACCCGGCGTGGCGTCCTGCGCCAGCGCGGAAGTTCCAAATGCAATTGAAATCGATGTTGTCAAAATCGATGCTGAAACGGGCTTTAACATCTCTAGAAGTCCTTCAAACCGTCTTGGCTACGATCGCATTGCGTAGCGCGCCCAAAATGAGATTGGATTCCCTGTCGAAATGGCTACTCGGCGCAGTCTTGTGCGGCGAAACACGAGGGTCAGCTTCGTATTTCGCCTTAACCCTACCAACGAAAGCGCGCCACGCTTGGATGGTGTCTGCGGCGCGAAAGTGGTCATTGTTTGGTTTCAAAAACCACCAAGGGCCTTCATAGCCGATAGGCGGCTCACGCAACGTGGCTTCGATCGCGTCGTATGCCGCCCGGTTCCAGTCTTCCTTATCGGCCATCTTCGTGCCTGCCTCCAATTCGCTCGATGATCTGTTTCGCGTTCTCTGCCTGTGCTGCCGACTTGATCACGATCAGCAGCTGGCAATTCTCCGGATCGGCGACGATCCATTCGGATTTGTCATAGCCGAGGAACACTGCCGATCCCGCAAGGCTGCCCCAGCCAACTCCAACACTCTCGCGTTCGACCGCAATCAACGAACCTTGCGTTGCGGGCAGCTTGACGCGGTAGAAACCTATCCCGGCGAACTCTTGCCCGTCCGCGCCGCCGACCGAAATGGTCGTGCAGGCAGACACTGCCAAGCACATGATTGGCAAAGAAACCAGTGAGAAAGCAGAGCAATTGCCCTGTGTTGTAGTTCTTTAGCGCCCTGTTCGGCGAAAATACGTGGCATCACACGATGTTTTACCGCGCGAATCGCCCACACGTTCCCCCGTCTACTTGTAGAGATGACTATTACTTCGGGGCCGTCAAGCACTTTAATCATCTGAGGCGGCTAGGGCAGGCGGCACGGGCAGCCGGTCCTTGTAGGTAGAGCAACGCAATTCGCTGGGGCTCGGGCCAGCGGCCGAAAATTGGAGCGAGAGCAGGCCGCATTCGCCCTTGACCCGGAGGAACATTTGCGGAACATGTGGATGGCATGGCGTCTTGCCATTTCGCCCGCTGGACTCTGCCCACTCAAGCCCCCAAGTGACCCCGCATGGCTCTCACCACTATCTCCGTCCGCGGCGCGCGCGAGCATAATCTCAGGGGCGTCGATATCGACCTGCCGCGCGACAGCTTGATCGTCATCACCGGGCTTTCCGGCAGCGGCAAGTCGTCGCTCGCCTTCGATACCATCTATGCCGAGGGGCAGCGGCGCTATGTCGAGAGCCTGAGCGCCTATGCGCGGCAGTTCCTCGAGATGATGCAGAAGCCCGATGTCGAGCATATCGACGGGCTCAGCCCCGCGATCAGCATCGAGCAGAAGACCACCAGCCGCAACCCGCGCTCGACCGTGGCGACGGTCACCGAGATCTACGACTACATGCGCCTGCTGTGGGCGCGCGTCGGCGTGCCCTATTCGCCCGCCACCGGACTGCCGATCGAGGCGCAGACGGTCTCCAACATGGTCGACCGGGTGATGGCGCTGCCCGAGGGGACGCGGCTCTACCTGCTCGCGCCGGTGGTGCGCGGGCGCAAGGGCGAATACCGCCGCGAGCTGGCCGAGTGGCAGAAGGCCGGCTTCACCCGCGTGCGGATCGACGGCGAAATGTATCCGATCGAGGAAGCGCCCGCGCTCGACAAGAAGTTCAAGCATGACATCGAGGTGGTGGTCGACCGGATCGCGGTGAAGGACGGCATCGAGACCCGGCTGGCGGACAGTTTCGAGCAGGCGCTCAAGCTGGCGGAAGGGCTAGCCTATGTCGACCTGGCGGATGGCGTCCTTCGAGACGCCGTTTCGACAGGCTCAACGGCTCCTCAGGATGAGCGGGGTCGATACTCATCCGCTCATCCTGAGGAGGGGCTGAGCGAAGCCGAAGACCCGTCTCGAAGGACCGGCCGCATGAAAGGCGCCGGCCTGCCGCCCAACCGCATCGTCTTCTCCGAGAAATTCGCCTGCCCCGTCAGCGGCTTCACCATCGAGGAGATCGAGCCGCGGCTGTTCTCCTTCAACGCGCCGCAGGGGGCCTGCCCGACCTGCGACGGGATCGGCGAGAAGCAGCTGTTCGACCCGCAGCTGGTGGTCCCCAACGAAGCGCTCTCCCTCAAGCAGGGCGCGGTGGTGCCGTGGGCCAAGTCCAACCCGCCGTCGCCCTATTACATGCAGGTGCTCAGCAGTCTCGCCAAGGCGTATGACTTCGACCTCACCACCCCGTGGAACGAGCTCGCGCCCGACCAGCGCAGCATCATCCTCCACGGCACCGGCGGGATGCCGGTCGCGCTCACCTTCAAGGACGGGCGCAAGCAGTACACCGTCAACAAGGCGTTCGAGGGGGTGATCGGCAACCTCAACCGCCGGCTGCTGCAGACCGAGAGCGCGTGGATGCGCGAGGAGCTGTCGAAATACCAGACCGCGCAGCCGTGCGAGACGTGCCACGGCAAGCGGCTGAACGAGAAGGCGCTGGCGGTGAAGGTCGCGGGGACGGACATCGCCACCCCGGTGCAGATGAGCGTCGCCGATGCCAAGGCGTGGTTCCTTGGCCTCGACGCGCAGCTCAACCCGACGCAGAGCCAGATCGCCAGGGCCATCCTCAAGGAGATCAACGAGCGGCTGGGCTTCCTCGACAATGTCGGGCTCGACTACCTCAATCTCGACCGCACCAGCGGCACGCTCAGCGGCGGGGAGAGCCAGCGCATCCGCCTCGCCAGCCAGATCGGCAGCGGGCTCAGCGGCGTGCTCTACGTGCTCGACGAGCCCAGCATCGGCCTCCACCAGAAGGACAACGACCGCCTGCTCGAGACGCTCAAGCGGCTGCGCGATCTCGGCAATACGGTGATCGTGGTCGAGCATGACGAGGACGCGATCCGCGCCGCCGACCATGTGGTCGACCTCGGCCCAGGCGCCGGGGTCCACGGCGGCGAGGTGGTGGCGCAGGGCACGCTCAAGCAGGTGCTCAAGGCGAAGAACTCGCTCACCGCCGATTACCTCACCGGGCGGCGCGAAATCGCGGTCCCGGCCAAGCGGCGCAAGGGCAACGGGCACAAGCTCACCGTCCACGGCGCGCGGGCCAACAACCTCAAGGATGTCACCGCCTCGATCCCGCTCGGCACCTTCGCCTGCATCACCGGGGTTTCGGGCAGCGGCAAGTCCAGCTTCACCATCGACACGCTCTACGCCGCCGCCGCGCGGCAACTGAACGGCGCGCGGGTGATCGCGGGCGCGCACGACAAGGTCACCGGCCTCGAATTCTGCGACAAGGTGATCGAGATCGACCAGTCCCCGATCGGCCGCACCCCGCGCTCCAACCCCGCCACCTACACCGGCGCCTTCACCCAGATCCGCGATTGGTTCGCCGGCCTGCCCGAAAGCCTCGCGCGCGGGTACAAGCCGGGGCGCTTCAGTTTCAACGTCAAGGGCGGCCGCTGCGAGAAGTGCCAGGGCGACGGCCTCATCAAGATCGAGATGCACTTCCTGCCCGACGTCTACGTCACCTGCGAGGAATGCGGCGGCAAGCGCTACAACCGCGAGACACTGGAGGTGAAGTTCAAGGGCCACAGCATCGCCGACGTGCTCGACATGACGATCGAGGACGCGGAGGAATTCTTCAAGGCCGTCCCCCCGATCCGCGACAAGATGCACATGCTGAACGAGGTCGGCCTCGGCTACGTCAAGGTCGGCCAGCAGGCGACGACGCTATCGGGCGGCGAGGCGCAGCGGGTCAAACTCGCCAAGGAACTCGCCCGCCGCAGCACCGGGCAGACGCTCTATATCCTCGACGAGCCGACCACCGGCCTGCACTTCGAGGATGTGCGCAAACTGCTGGAGGTGCTGCACCGGCTGGTGGAACAGGGGAATTCTGTGGTGGTGATCGAGCACAATCTGGATGTGATCAAGACGGCC
>JBGSPZ010000291.1:0-2158 GCA_041738375.1 Parerythrobacter sp.
CGCCGTGTTCGACGGGGTGACCTGCGAAGGCAAGGCGGCGCTGGTCCTGCGCGGACGCGAGGCGAGCGTCTCCGGCCTCGTCTTCCG
Organism: Parerythrobacter sp.; assembly: GCA_041738375.1. Lineage (GTDB taxonomy): Bacteria > Pseudomonadota > Alphaproteobacteria > Sphingomonadales > Sphingomonadaceae > Parerythrobacter_A. Next base: position 88 of record JBGSPZ010000291.1, read on the forward strand.
CCGGATGGCGGTGCCCGATTTCAACGGCGCGGGGATCCGGCTCGAACAGGGCAATCTCACCGTGTCGCAAAGCTGGTTTGCCGACAGCCAACAAGGCATCCTGACCGGCAACGACGCCAACGGCCGGATCGTGATCGACAAGTCGACCTTTACCGGTCTCGGCACCTGCGAGGGTTCGGGCGGCTGCGCGCATTCGATCTATATCGGCGACTATGGCCAGCTGCGCGTCACCCGCAGCCGGTTCGAAAAGGGCGCGGGCGGCCACTACGTCAAGGCGCGCGCCGCGCGGGTCGAGATCGCCGCCTCGAGCTTCGACGACAGCGCGGGCCAGAACACCAACTACATGATCGACCTGCCAGCCGGCGCGACCGGCCAGATCACCAACAACTGGTTCGTCCAGGGCCGCAGCAAGGAAAACTACTCGGCCTTCATCGCGCTCGGCGCGGAAGACCGGCTGCACCCTTCGGACGGGCTGCTGGTGGCGGGCAACGACGCGCGGCTGGTGCCCAACCTCAACCGCGAAACCGTGTTCCTCGCCGACTGGAGCGGGGCGGACATCGATCTTGGCCCGAACAATCTCGGAGCGGGGCTCAAGCGCTTCGAACGGCGTTAGGGTCCTGACCTTAGTTCGCTTCGGGTTTGTAGTCCCGCCACGGGGTGAAATGCGCCTCATAGCCGAATTCCGCCGCGATCTCGTTCGCGCGGCTGTTCACCGCATGCAGTTCTTCATCGTTCAGTCCGTAGGCCACCCGCTGGAAATTGGCTGAAGCGACGAGATTTCCGGCGGAAAGGGCGACCAGCCAGTGGGCCAGCGCCTCGACCTTGCTCTGCGGCACGCCTTCGCCATTGAGATACAATACGCCGAGACCCTGCAGACCGCGCGGGTTGCCGTTGCGCGCGGCCAGCTCATAATATCGCCGGGCCTCAGCCAAATCCTGCGCGATGCCCTTGCCCGCCGCATACATGACGGCGAGGCTCGCCATGGCATCGGTGTTGCCCTGGTCGGCCGCCTTGCGGAATAGCTCGACCGCTTGCTCGGCACTGCCTTCGGTTTTCTGCGTATCGATCAGTACGCCCAACCGCCATTGGGCATAGGCATCGCCCTCCGTGGCGGCTTTGGCATAATACTCGGCTGCCTTGGCCAGATCGGCTTCGACATCCCGGCCACTTTCGTAGGACATTCCGAGGAAGGTCATCGCTTCGACATCGCCGGCATCGGCCGCCTGGCGGATCAGCCCGATGGCTTCGCCCATCCTACCCTGTTCGATCAGCGCCAGCGCATCCTCGCGCGGCGAGTTGGCGAGCAGCAGCATGGCTGCCCCGGCGATCAGCAGGCGTTGCATCGTATCCTATCCTCCGGTCCGTCAGCGACATTGCATGCGCCCATGCATCATCGGCCCTGCGCCGATCCTGAACGCAAACCGCTGTTACAGCAAGTGGCCCGACCGGTCGCGCTTGGTCGCGAGATAACGCGCGTTGTGCGGATTGTCTGGCAGCTTGTGCGGCACACGTTCGGCTACCGTCACTCCCGCCGATTCGAGCGCGGCGACCTTGGCCGGATTGTTGGTCATCAGCCGGACTTCGCGCACGCCGAGCAGTTCGAGCATACGCGCCGCAACGGGGAAATCGCGCGCTTCGTCGGGCAGGCCGAGGCGCCGGTTGGCGTCGACCGTGTCGAACCCCTGGTCCTGCAGGCGATAGGCGCGCAGCTTGTTGATCAGCCCGATCCCGCGCCCTTCCTGCCGCAGGTAGAGCAGCACGCCCCAGCCGCCACCTTGCGCTTCGTCGGCGATGGCGTGCAGCGCCGCATCGAGCTGCGGGCCGCAATCGCATTTGAGGCTGGCGAAGATATCGCCGGTCAGGCATTCGGAATGGAGGCGCACCAGCGGCGTGCGCTCGGACGATTGCCGCCCGATCACCAAAGCCACATGTTCGCGCAGATCGTCGGCGCTGCGGAAGGCGACGATCTCCGCTTCCTCGCTGGCCGAGATCGGCAGGCGCGCGCGGGTGGCGATGAGCAGCCGCGCAACATCCGACCATTCGCGCAGATCGCTCGCTGCCAGCACCTCGG
>JBGSPZ010000314.1:0-1966 GCA_041738375.1 Parerythrobacter sp.
CTACGGCCATGCGGTCGAGCGGCAGGCGCTGGCGATCACCGCGCTGGCCGGCGCGCTGGTGTTCGGCGCGACGACCTACATCGCCTCGATCACCACCCTCCCGCTGGAGGAAGTGCTGTTCGAATGCATCTCCGCCTTCGCCACCGTCGGCATGTCGACCGGAATCACCGCCGACCTGCCGCCCAGCGCGCAGCTCGTGATCATCGCGCTGATGTTCATCGGGCGGGTGGGAACCATCACCGTCGCCACTGCACTTGCGCTCGGAAGGCGCGAGCGCCCCTACCGCTTTGCCGAGGAGAACCCGATTGTCGGCTGATACATTGAAACCCGTCCTCGTTGTCGGCCTCGGCCGGTTCGGCGGCGCCGTCGCGCGCACGCTCGAACGCATGGGTCACGAGGTGCTCGGAGCGGACATGAACCCGCTGCTGGTGCAGGAATTCGCGCGCGACCTGACCACCGTGGTCGAGGCCGACTGCACCGATGCCGCCACGCTGGAAAAGCTGGGCGTGCGCGACTTCGCCGCCGCAGTGGTCGCCATAGGGACGGATATCGAGGCGAGCGTGCTCACCGTGCTCGCGCTGTCCGATCTCGGCCTCGCCAACATCTGGGCCAAGGCGACCAACGAGAAGCACGCCGCCATCCTCGAGCGGATCGGCGCGGCGCATGTGGTGTTCCCCGAACAACGGATGGGCGAGCGCGTGGCGCATCTGCTCAACGAACGCCTGCTCGATTTCATCGCCTTCGACGACGAATTCGCCATCGCCCGGCTGAAGGCGCCCGAGCCGATCGTCGGTCTGCCCCTGGTCACCAGCGCCTGCCGCAAGAAATACGACGTCACCGTGGTCGGGGTGAAACGCAAGGGCGAGAACTTCATCCACGCGGTGCCCGACACGATCATCTTCCCCGATGACGAGCTGGTGGTGTCCGGAAAGATCGCCGATCTCGAACGCTTCTCCGCGATGTAGCCCGACTGCAGTTCGGGTCAGCTTTCGCCGAAAGCCGGGTGGTAGGTCACCCTGCCCTCGGGCGTTTCCCCGCTGAGGGTGAGGCACATGAAGTTGGGGTTCGCGTCCGGATAGCGGTCGGACACCCGGTCTGTGCTGACAAAGCCGAAACGCGGATAATACTTCGCATGGCCGAGCACCAGGCACGCCTCGGCCCCAAGCGCGCGCAGCCGTTCCAGCCCTTCAACGATCAGCGCCGAGCCGATCCCCCGCAGGTGCAAATCGGGCCGCACCGAGACCGGCGCAAGCTGGTACCACGGCCCCGCCTCGCCCCCGATCCACGCCGGCGAGAAAGCGATGTGCCCGACCACCTCGCTCTCGATCTCGGCCACCAGCGAGACCGCCAGCCCTCCGCTTTCCCGCAGCCGCTCGACCAGCTCGGCCTCGTCCCCGTCGCTGAATGGCATGGTGGCGAAGGCGGCGGAGGTAATGGCGGAGATTGTAGGTGCGTCTGCGGGGTGTTCGTCTCGGATTTGCATGGTCGAGGGGTTCGGTGGAACGCGCGGGAAGGCGGGTGACGCGGCAGAGATCATCAAGATTGGTTGTAACCAGATATCAAGTTCGATCCCGAAGACAAGCCGGGTAGCAAGCGCCAAGGTCGGCAAGCGTTTGAACCACAATCGTCCGATCTTGTGTGGAAAGCTGCCAAAGCCCTCTCCCCTTGCGGGAGAGGGTTGGGAGAGGGGTCCGGAGCTATGCTCCGGCCCGCGCCGTCGCAGCCCCCTCTCAACTCCGGCTAGCCAGCAAGCTGCCAAGCCTCCGTATCTCTCCCGCAAGGGGAGAGAAAGGGCAATCCAACGCCGTCCCAGACCCCTCCACCTACTTGCTCACCGCCTGAAACACCCCGTCCCAATCCGCCTCTGGTGGTTCGCCACGCAACGTCTCGCACCGCGCGCGATACAGGTCCGCCAGCGCGGAGAGGCCCGCCGCGTCATACGCGCCGACATGCTCGCGCAGCAGCG
>JBGSPZ010000302.1:0-33068 GCA_041738375.1 Parerythrobacter sp.
CCGGGCGGGTCGACCTGCGCGACAGCCACTGGCAGACCGACGACGTCCGCATCAATCCCGTCGTCGACCGGATCGGCACCGGTGATGCCTACGCCGCCGGCGTGCTGCTGCGCTGGCTGGAAGGGGGCAGCGCGCAGGACATGGCGAATACCGGTCTAGCGCTGGCGGCAATGAAGCACGGCGTCGCAGGCGATACGATATCCGTCACCCGTGCCGAACTCGAGGCATTCGATCCCGCTGGATCCGATGTCAGCCGCTGACACTTCGATGGCGAGCCGCCCTTCCATTCGCGAACCTTGGCTGGACGGAGTGAGCTTCAGCCACTTCCGCTCCACAGCCTCGGAAGATTGAGAAAAGAGCTTATCGGCGAATGACAGCTTTCCACCTATCACGGCGCAACCTGATCGCAGGTGGGCTGTCGCTCAGTGTGCTGGCGACCATGCCCGCGTGCAAGCCGATCATCTCCAACCTGTTCACTGGGGCCGACGCGCATCCGGCGGACTATCCCACAGTCCGCGCGGTCGAGTTCATGGGCCGCTATCTGTCGGACAAGACCGGCGGACGGCTGGGCATCAAGGTCTTTGCTGGTGGTCAGCTGGGCAATGAAACCGATACGCTTGAGATTACCAGTTTCGGCGGGATTGACTTCAACCGGGTTAACTTCGCTCCGCTTAACTCGATCGAACCGTTGACCTTGCCATTTTGCCTGCCGTTCGTGTTCGATGGCGTCAATCATATGCGCCGCGTTGTCGACAGCGAAGTTGGCGACGAGGTTCTGGCGGGAATGGAACCGCATGGGCTGATCGGCCTTTCTATCTACGACTCCGGAGAGCGCAGCTTCTACAACGTGGAGCGGCCGATCGCTCTTCCCGCTGATATGAAAGGCCTCAAGATCCGGGTGCCCGCGTCCGATCTTTCGGTAGCGATGGTCAACGCGCTGGGGGCCAACGCCGTGCCGATTCCGTTCGGCGAAATCTACCAGGCGCTGGCGCAAGGTGTCATCGACGGGGCGGAAAACAACTGGCCGACCTTCGTGGGTGAACGGCATTACGAGGTTGCGACTTACTTGAGCCTGACCGGCCACCTCTTGACGCCCGAGGCTCTGGTCATGAGCAAGGTTAGCTGGGACAAGCTTTCCGCTGCCGACCAGGCGCTGGTGCGTGCAGCGGCCAAGGCATCCGTACCCGAGATGCGCCGCTTGTGGGACCAGCGAGTCAACGAAGCGAAGGCAACCATCGCTGCATCGAAGGTGAAGGTGAACGAAGTCGACAAGGCCCCCTTCGCTGCACTGATGCGCCCGGTGTGGGACCAGTTCATCACCTCGCCGCAACAGAAATCGGTGGTCGAGCGCATTCTCGCCATGAGGGAGACATGACCATGGCAAACACGATTTCCCGCTGGCTGATTGGCTTCGGAGCGGCCGGATTGCTCGCCATGACCGCGATCATCGCCTGGCAGGTGTTCGGGCGCTTCATCCTCGATTCGAGCCCCTCGTGGACCGAGCAGGCATCCCTGATCCTGATGATCTGGTACGTCATGTTCGCCGCTGCCGCCGGGGTGCACGAAGGGTTCCATATCCGCATCGCGCTGTTGGAGGAGAAGCTCGGCATCGAACGCGCCCGGCCCGTTGTGCGGATCGTGGCCGCCGTGGTCGCCGTGCTGGGCCTGGTGCTGATGGTCTACGGCGCGCAGCTGTGCTGGCTGGTGCGCGACAATGTCGTCCCCTCGCTCGGTGTGAGCCGTTCGGTTGCCTACATCCCGCTGCCCATCGCGGGCCTGCTGATGGCGCTGTTCGCGCTGCCGCAGATCGCGAGCGGGAAGCATCCTGTCGAAGCGCATAGCGAAGAGGAGATCGCGTAATGGAACTCCTCGTCCTGTTCGGAGTGTTGTTTCTGCTGCTCGCGCTGGGTGTGCCGGTCGGCTATTCGCTGTTCGGCTCGGCGCTCGCCTGCTTCCTCGCTATGGGCATTCCGTCGATCGTCGCGGTGCAGCGCGTTGCGTCGGGGATCAGCGTGTTCACCCTGATGGCGATCCCGTTCTTCATCTTCGCCGGCGACCTGATGTACCGCGCCGGCATTGCCGAACGGCTGGTGCGGGTTGCCGATGCGGCGGTCGGACGGGTCCGCGGCGGGCTCGGTATCGTCGATGTCGGCGCGTCGATGATGTTCGGTGCGGTGTCGGGTTCGGCCATTGCCAGCGCATCAGCCATCGGTTCGACCATGGTGCCGCTGATGAAGGACAAAGGGTATCCCGGCGACTACGCGGTGAACGTGACCGCGACCGCCGCGATCGTCGGCCTGCTTATCCCGCCGTCGCACAACATGATTATATACTCTGCCGCGTCGGGCATCGGGGTGTCGATCGGCGATCTGTTCCTGGCAGGCGTAATCCCGGGCCTGTTGACCGGTTTCATGCTGATGTTCGCCGCATGGATCGTGGCCCATCGCCGCAAGCTGCCGGTCGGCCGGTTCCCCGGCTGGCGCGAATTCATCCGCGCTGCCGCCTATGCCATCCCCGGCCTGATGACCGCGGTCATCATCATGGGCGGGATCCTCAGCGGCGTCTTCACTCCGACAGAAAGCTCGGCCGTGGCGGTGGTCTATACGCTACTGGTCAGCACGCTGGTCTATCGCAGCCTCGGCTGGAAGGGCACGTGGGAAGCGGCGGGCAAATCGGTGCGCACGGCATCGATGGTGCTGTTCATCATTGCCGCTGCTACCGCTTTCGGCTTCGCGCTGGCGCTGCTCGAGGTGCCGGCGTCGCTCGGCGCGCTGATCGGGGTGATGACGGACAATCCGCTGCTGACGCTGCTGATCATCAATCTTATGCTGCTGGCGCTCGGTACCTTCATGGACATGGCCCCGCTGATCGTCATCACCACCCCGATTTTCCTGCCGGTGGCGATGGGCGTGGGGGTCGATCCGGTCCATTTCGGGATCATCATGATGCTCAACCTCGGAATCGGGCTGGTGACTCCGCCTGTCGGCTCGGTGCTGTTCGTCGGCTCGGCGGTCGGCAAGATCCCCGTCACCACGCTGGTGAAGACGATCTGGCCTTTCTACCTGACGCTGGTCGCGGCGCTGTTGCTGATCACCTATGTCCCGGCGCTGTCGCTGTGGCTGCCAGGGGTGATGGGCGCGGAATAGTGCCTAAGAGGGTAATCATGGGCTTAGACGGCGCAATCGCGCGTTGGCCGCCGGGCTGGTCTGGACATGTTCAGCCGCCACCGCAATCGAGGATACTTTTTCGCAGTGCGGCGACCGTCGCGATTGACCGCGCCAGTCCCGCGTAGAAGCGCTTACTTCTTGCGCTTGGAAAGCTGGTAGTCGTAAAGCGAAGGCACCGCGGTGACCGGCGCGTTGGTCGCTTCGATGTAGGGTGCTGGATCGTATGAAATCGTCAGATTGCGATTGCCATGAAGGCCGACGATCCGCTTGCCCGGGCCTTCAAGGCCGCTGGTGATGTTCACCACGGCATCGGCGGGGACTGTATCGGGTGCGACAAGGTTCAAGTTCCATGCGGTATTGTACAGGCCATGACCCGGCTTCCAATAGGGTGCGCCGCCGCCAACATATAGCCGATATTCCCACCCGCTAACGCCTTCATTGGGATCGATATGCATGGTCAATTGGTCGAAGAGGTTTTGGTGGTTCGACCCACTGTGTTGATCGAGAATTGCCTCCCGCAATACGGTCGCGCGCTGGAACACAGATCGGGTTGAGCGCGTATTGATACTGATCGGGTGCACAACCGGATTTTCGACGCGCAGATTGGTGACCAGCACATTATGCACTGCGCCAACATGGACCGAGTAATGCGCCCGGTGCTCGCCCGTCGTGACAATGTCTGCGATCGTGAGGCTGGCAGCATTGTCGGTCAGGATTGCACTATCTGATTCGTCGATAGTCAGATTGCGAATCCAGCCGTCGAACACGCCGGTCATGTAAATTCCGTTGTAACCCTGCTCCAGATGGTGGCCGAACCATGGGTTCTCCGGGAACTGAAGCCGGAAATTCTGGATTCCGACATTGGTCAGATGTTCCCATCTTGCGACAACGGCAGGCTGGTCTTGGCGAACATCATGCAGCAGAGGGTCTCCCAGGGTGATTGTATTGCCCTTGATGGCCATGATTCTGGTAGACTGGCTGACGACCGGGCGGTTCGGAAACGTCCAATGATGCGAGCCGATCGGAAGATCTGTATCGCCGTAAAGCGACTTTATGATCTGGCTATCCTCGCCATCATCGGAGAACCACTGGAGCTGGACGATATCGCCTCTCCTGAGATTGGACACGCTGTCCAATGTCAGCCTGGTGCCAAACTGGTTGCCAGAAACGCCATTGGCCAGAACGGGATCCCGCTGGTCCTTGCTTCCGTCATAACTGACCGGGCGTGTGCCTCTCGGCCCAACGAATATGAAACCGCCCGACCAGCTGTATTCGGTGAACAGATGGTTGATGTTGTTTTCGGGCTCACGCTGGTACTTGTCTTCGCGGACCAGATACTCCCGTAGCTCGTCAAGGTCATCGGAGCGGTCCACGATCTTTAGCGGCCGCGGGAAATACAGTTCGGTTCCGCCTTCGCCATCTCCGGCACCATTTAGCACGATATCGCTTCGGGTAATCCGCAGGACTTCCGACACCTGCACCCGGCCAGCGGGAAACTGCAATGTGACCTTGCCATCCACATCTTCGGCTGCAGCCAATGCTCTCAGGATTGCATGGCTATCATCCAGTCCATCGTCGGCGATGACGCCATGATCGGTGACATCGACTATGGTTCCGTCGGCACCGGGCAGTTCGCCGACGCCAAATCCGTAACCGGCATAGCTGAAGTCGGGCAGGGGATTTTGCGCGGCTACGGCTTGGTCCTCAAGGATCTGTGGCATACTTGAGGCGTCTAACTTGGCCTGAGCAAAAGCACTTGAAACCGGCACCAACGACAACCCGAGGATCGCGAGCACCCGAAGCGTAGACACTTTCACGAACTTCAACTCCTCAATACCGGCACTCGAAATCAGGGGCACCGCTTGCTGTTCGTCCACAGACCATAACCTTCATGCTGGATGAAGGCTGTTGGCAAGCACTGGGCCGATCACTGTGCAGTGACCGGCCCGACCGGTGCCACTAGAACCTGATGCTTACACCGCCGGTGATGCGGCGGTCAGTTAGGCCTTGGAAGCACAATACCGCATTGTTATTGACGCAAAACAGCTTCTGATCGCCCCTCAGCAAGTTGATCCCTTCGATACCGACATTGATGTTGTCAGTGATGTCGTAGTTGAGGCTGGCATTGAGCTGTCCTCGCGCGCCAGCGATGATCGGCATGTTCCAGCGGAATTGGTCCGAATTCGCATAGCTCGAACGCCAAGTGTAGCGTACCCGGGCATTGAGACCGAATTTGTCATAAAACAGGGTCGCGTTGTAGGCATATTTGGAAAGGTTCGTCAGCGGGGCGACGTCCGACAAAGAGCCACGGACAAAGCCAAGCGCCTCATCCGTCCGCCTGCCTACGTCAAGCACACCATTCAGGTATGATTTTGCGCCGCCGACTTCCTGATAGGTGAAGTTGCCGATGACACCGAAGCCCGATGCAAAACCGAGTGTGTCTTCATAAGCAGAAAGATCATGCTGGAACGCGATCTCCACACCGGTCTGTGTGGTTGATCCCGGAACGTTGAACTTCGACTGGAGCCCCTGACAAATGCCGTTTCCTGGCGGTGTGGCGAACAGGTTGCGGTCGGCCAATGGGTTGAAAATGCCGCCGCCTGGGCAAGACGGGTCAATCGAGAACTGCGGGTTGCCGGACGGGCTGGTCCCGATCGAAGGTGCCGCGTCGACCGTATCGGCAAACAGATTGGTTCGCTTTTTGTGGAAGACGCCAATGCTGAACAGACTCGAAGGCGCAAAGTAGTACTCGCCCGAAAGGTCGAAAGACCAGACCGCTTCTGGTATGAGATTGGGGTTACCCCCGGTGGTCACGCCGGTAGCTGAACCCGGGAACGAGTAGGACGTAGTCAGCGAGTCAAAATCGGGGCGACGGATATCGCGCGCGACCCCAGCACGGACAATGACATCCTGCGCAGGTTCGAGCACCAGGCTGAAGCGCGGCAGCAGGAAATTATAGCTGCTGGTCCGGACGATCTGACCTGCCGCAACGTTGTTGACGACATTGTTGCCAGTTGAGCTAAGCTTTGTATTCAACCAGCGAAGCCCGAGATTGCCGCGTGCTGGTATCCCAAAGATTTCACCCTCACCATTCATCTGCACATAGGCTGCGTTTGTTTTTTCCTTGATACGGAAGAATCCGATCGCCGATTCTGTTGGGCCGGCCAATTGTGGGACAGCGGGGAATTGTGGGTTGGCAGTATTGCTTGCGGTTATCGCGGCGTTGAGCGTTGCCAGAACTCCATCAGGGTCGTTGAATGCCTTTCCACCATCGATGATCAGAAAGTCGGAGAAGAACAGGGACCGGCCATCAGCCGCATTGAAATTGCTGGGCGCAGCAATCAAGATATCAGAGAACAGGTCGCCTTCCGGACGATTGAAACGACTTGCCGAACCGGTTGAATTGTTCGTCAACGAGATCGTGTTTACAAAGTTGTTTCTGATCGCAGTTGTTTCATTCCAGCGGTAGCCGAAGTCTATCGATTGCAGGAAATAGTTCAATCCGGAAGTGTCATAACTGAAGTCGAGGCGCGCGGCCTTTTCCTCGTTGTCAGCCCTGTTTGCACTCTGTTGGACTTGCTGCAGTTGGTAGTTGGCCGGATCGAGCAATTGTGTGGTCGTTGGCGCGAAAGGGCTGGAGGCATCAATGCCAGCTTGGATCGAACCCCCGGTCAGGTCAAACGCGACCGGAGTTGCATTGTCGAGAGTTCCCGCGCCAAATCTTGGTTGCACCGAATTCGGATTGATGAAGTCCAGAGTGGTTGAGAAATTGGGATTTCGCGATTTAGCCGTCGACAGGGCCAGCTCGCCATGGACCGAGAGTTTTTCGCCTTCCCATTCGAAGCCGAGGTCATAAATCCGGTTGCGTGTGATGCGCGATCCGGTGTCACTCGACATGCGCAGATTGGGGTCAAGCGTCTGCCCGCTGGCCCCCACGACGCCAATGGTGCCACCGGTCGTTGCCTGGATCGTGCCAAGATCGATAACACCGTCCTGTTCGTCTTCGATCGTGCCCAGGTTGATGGTCTGGAATCCGGTGTGGAACGCGGTGTTCACGGCGCCGGATGTGCCTGATACTTGCACCCGGTTACCCGCCTGGGCACGTTCCTGATTGTTCACTGTCGCATCGAAATAGAGCTTCAGTTTGTCGCTGGGCTTCCATTCAAGCGCGGCCGTTCCGGTTTTGGTCTCATAGTTAAACCGATTGACCTCCTGCTGAAGGAACTGGACCTGCAGGTAATTGAAGGCCTGGTTGGCATTGCTCCCGGGAAGGTTGGGCGCGGTCGACGCGATACGGGCGTTGTCGAGATCGACCCGCGGCGCAAAACTGGCAACATCAGTACGGCTGTAGCTGGCACTCAGAACAATGCCGAATTCGCCGATTCCGGTTTCCCAAGCGTTGCCAAGCGATGCCGAAATGCGTGGAAGGGTCGTGTCCGCAAGATCGCTGTTTTCCATTTGGACACGCGCAGCGATCAGCGGTTCCCTCAGGTCGAGCGGGCGAATGGTGCGCAGGTTGATCGTGCCGCCAACGGAACCTTCGATTGTCTTTGCTTCAGGAACCTTGACCACTTCGACCGAGGCAATGATCGAAGCAGGAATATCTTCGAAGCTGATGCCAGAACGGCTCGCGCCCGAACCAACCGTGGAGACCCCGTTTATCTCGGTTCGGTTGGCATCCGTGCCGCGGATCTGCACCGCAGTGCCGACCCCCGCCTGGCGCGTAATCTGCACGCCGGTGACGTTTTCGAGGACTTCTGCAAGATTCTGGTCGGGCAGCTTTCCGATATCCTCTGCCTGGATGACTTCCACCAGATTGTCCGATGAGCGCTTTTCCGCGAGTGCGGTCTGCAGCGAACTGCGAATTCCAGTGACGACGATCATGCCCTCGTCTGCCACTGGTTCCTCGGCCGACTGTGCCCATGCCTGCGGTGCAACCAATGTCAGCGCTGTGCCTGCCAGAAGCGAAGCGGAAGAACGCCGCACTGACGCTGCGCTGCGCTTCGAGACTTTCAGTAGTTCCATTGAGCCTTCTCCCTCATTTTTATCTTCGTCTGCAGCCTGCCGACCGGGGTTAGCACCTTGACATGCTTTATGACACCGGTATCATTTGTGTCATTGCTGACACAGAATTGTTCAATCGTCAATATCTGATCAGGCCCGGGCTTCAGTCAGCGGCCACCGGTCTGTTCCAAGTGAAGTGATCGTGCGTAACTACCAATTGGATTACCAATGATCAATACCAATTATGGCGCTTTGTCCGGACATTGCCCTGTCAGTGATGCGTGACCCACTCTGTTGGCGAGCCACAACTGTGCTGGGCGCGCGCCGAGAAGTGCGTGGTGTTGGTGCCAAGGCGTGCTCCGAACGGCATTGCGTGCAAGGAGATGGCTCAATGCCACGCAATTCCTGTCAGAAACTTATAGTGCCAGCTGCGGCCGGTGAGGCGATCTGGCGGACGAACCTGGGATGGGGTCATAAAATTGGTAGTATAGCTCAGAATTATAGGTATAGCAGATAGGTTGGCAATGCTTGTGTGAACCCTATGCTTTCAACAAACGCAAACCCATGGGAGGGATCAATGTCCAAATTCAGCGCCGGTGGCGGCAAGGTAGCTTTCCGTAGCCGTTTCATTGTCCGGATAATGTCGGGAACTGCGTTGTCTGCGCTCATCGTTCCGGGGGCTGCGTTCGCCCAAGACCAGTCTGCCGAGGCACCTGATGACGGAGTCATTGTTGTCGAAGGCATTCGTCAGACGATCCAGAATTCCATTGAAGCGAAACGGGAATCGATCGAGGTGTTTGATTCCCTTTTAGCCGACGAGATCGGTGATCTGCCGGCGCTTTCGATTGGCGAGGCTCTCGAAACGCTCACCGGCGCGGGCTCCCACCGCGAGCAGGGCGGCGCGACGGAAATCTCGATCCGCGGCCTTGGGCCGTTTCTAGGTTCGACCGTCATCAACGGCCGGATCGCGACGAACGGCAGTGGTGACCGCTCGGTCAATTTCAGCCAGTTCCCGTCCGAACTGTTCAATCAGGTTGGCATTTACAAGACCCAGTCGGCCAGTCAGATCGAAGGTGGCGTCGCCGGGCAGATCATACTTGAGACCGTCAAGCCGATCGACTACGGCAAGCGCCGGATCCAGGGTGATTTCAAACTCAACGTCAATCCGGACAATCTCGATATAGATCCGGATCAGCGTTTCCAGAAGTTCGGCTATCGCGCCACCGTCAGCTATATCGACCAGTTCCAGCTTGGCTCTGGCGAGTTCGGCATTTCGCTGGGCTATTCGCGCAACAGCTCATCCAACCCCGAACAGGAAGCCGCGGTCAGCAACACGGTGAATTATTGCCGTAATGACCCGGCAAGCACGACCGCGGGCCTCGGCGACGATGGCAATTGCAACACTGATCGGCCTGCGGTTGCGGGTACCGAGGATTTCGTCGTCGCGCACAACAGCTATTCCTATCGGCAGAACATCACCGATGATACGCGCGATTCGTTTTTTGGTGCAATGCAATGGCAGCCGTCATCCACCGTCGATATCAATGCCGATTTCCAGTATTCCAAGCGCAAATTCCGCGAACGCCGCAATGACCTGAACTTTTCTGAAGGGCGCCGGATCGATGACGTGAATGACGCCGTCTTCAATGCCACTGGCACGACCGGAAACCGCTTGCCCTTCGATCTCATTGTCAGTCCGACAGGTTCGCTGCTGCAGTTCACCGGTGAGACGAGCATCGAGACAAACAGCGAGTATGCCGAGCGAGACGAGGAATATTACGGGGGCGGACTATCGCTTGCATGGCAGGCGAGCGATCGACTGAGCCTGTCAGCCGATGTGGCCTATTCGCAAACTCAGCGGATCGAGGAAGCAACCCAAGTCCGCATGCGCATTCGCGATGATCGTGACATTTTTGGTGTGACCGGACGTTATCCCGACGGTGAGGAAAGTGACGGGACAAACACCGATGACCGGATCGAGACGGCATATCTGATCGCCCAAAACGGTTCGCAGATCCCCAATTTCGTGGTCCGGCAATTCGATGTCAACGATTACGATCTTTTCTCTGACAATGCACGCGTGCGCTATGATCTCGATCAGGATCGATACAACGCGGTCTGGGGTGCGCGGGCCGACTTCGAATACGAAATGGGCGGTTTCCTGACCTCGTTCGAGGGTGGCATTCGCTATCAGGACATGGACTATCGCGACGTTCCGGGCGCGGCGACCGGCAGCAGCCGGGTCGAGGTTACCTATAGCAATGCAGCCCTTGCGATTGCCAATCAGGCGTGCCGGACAGCGTTTCCGGAAAGCGGCTTCCTGTCGTCGGTTTCTGGCGGAAATCCGCTTGTTACCAACGTCGACAATTTGGGCAATGTGCTGGGGACGACCAATACCTATGCGACCTTCGACGCGCTGTGCCTGGCGCAAACCTTGCAGGCCAACAACCCCAGCACTCAGATCGCCTTTGGCGATGATGGGCTGCCGATCTATCCAACCGGCGATTTCGATTCGACCCAGAACAGCGATGTCAACGAAAAGACCTATGCCGCCTACCTGCAGGCGAATTTCGCCGGTGATTGGGGGAGCATGCCGGTTCGTGGGAACTTCGGGCTGCGGTTGGTCAAGACTGATGTCACTTCGAGCGGTTTCCGGACAACTCTGACCTCATCGACCAATGCGATGACCGGTGATGTTACCCTGATCGAGGATCAGAACAGCCTGACCGTTGATGTAGCAGAAAGCTCGTACACCGAATTCCTCCCCAGCTTCAATCTGGTTGCCGATTTGCAGCCCGATCTGCTTGCCAGAGTTGCGGTGTATCGTGCGATGTCGCGCCCCGATCCTGCGGCTTTGAGCTTTGGCCGGCAATTCGCTGCGGCAAACAGTGACAGCGATGCGCAGACTATTGTCGAGGCGCTGGGTGTTGTCAGTGCAACGGGCAATCCGTTCACTGATCCGCTGCTGTCGTGGAATTTTGATGCCGGTATCGAATGGTATCCGAACGAGGATACGATCCTGGCTTTCAACGCTTACTACAAAAGCTTCAACGGCGGCTTCGAAACCATCGGCCAGCAGGAAACTTTCATCGTCGACGGAGCGCCCGTCGATGCATTTGTGAGTACGATCCAGACCACTGACGATACCAGCACGATTTACGGGCTGGAAGTTACCGCCGCGCACCGGTTGAGTTGGCTTCCCAAGCCGCTTGACGGGCTGGGCTTCAAGTTGAGCTACAACTATGCAGATTCCAACTTTGAATTCCAGGACGACACGCTTGGTGCGATCACCTCGGTCGCGCTCGATGGCACTATCACAACGCAGGAGGCCCTTATTGCGCCGGCCAATTTGTTCGGCTTCTCGAAACATGTGCTGTCAGCGCAGGTCTATTATCAGATCGGCGGGCTCGACATGCAGGGTGTCTACAAGTACCGCAGCAACTACTTCCAGCAGTTTATCGCAACCCCCGGGCGGGTCCGATACACCGACGACACGGGTGTGTTTGAGGCGCGGATTTCCTACAAGATTACCGATAATATCCGCGTCACCCTGGAAGGACTCAACCTGTTCAACGAACCGCGGACCGATTATCGCGGCGCTCCCGACGATCTGAGTCAGGTTCTGGTCTACGGCCCGCGCTACTATGCGGGGGTTCGGTTCAAGTTCTGACCTGCAGCCGATGCCAGCTGTTGCGGCTGGCATCGGCCCAGGCCCTCAGGCTGGATATGGTCTCGCAATTTGTCTACGTGGTTTGGCTATGAGGTAGGTCCCTATTTTTGTGGAGCGTTGAGCCCAGATGAGCAGCAAGAGACTCTTCCAATCCGTAGCTGAGCAGATCGCCGTCTTGATCGATGAAGGCGCATACCCTGCGGGCACACGCTTGCCTGGTGAGCGTGAATTGGCTGAGAAACTGGGTGTAAGCCGGGTCACGATACGCGAGGCAGAGATTGCCTTGCAGGCGGTAGGCAGGCTCGAGATAAAGACCGGGTCAGGTGTTTATGTCAGCGAAACGCCAGTCGTTCAGAATGCGGCCTTGCCCAAGGCAAGCGCGTTTGAAGTGACGGAGGCCAGACTGCTGGTGGAATCCGAATGCGCTGCGTTGGCGGCGCACAACATTTCCGACGAGGGTATCGCCAAGCTGGGCGAGTTGATCGCTCAGATGGGTTCGGGAAACGTGGAAGAAGCAAATGAGGCAGACGAGCAGTTCCATCTGACGATTGCCGAGGCTTCGAACAATGCGGTGATGGTGCACACAATCCAGTCGCTCTGGCGGATGCGAGAAGAGATTCCGGAGGTCAAGGCGACCTATGAAGCGGTTTGTGTTCATGATGCGGAATCCAGAACCGCTGAGCATCGTGCAATTTTCGATGCCCTGAAATCCCGAGATCCGGCTGCGGCCCGATATGCCATGCGGGAGCACTTCCACCGCCTGTTGGAATCCATGCTTGACGCCACAGAGCGGCGCGCCCTGGAGCAAGTGCAGCAACAAGCCTCCGAAAGCCGGGAGCGATTTCTCGCATCAGCCAAAATTGGTTAGCCAAATTGGTATTATGAAGTATCTTGGTAATGCCAATCCAAATTGATTGACAATCTGGCGGAATTCCTGTTTTTGGCTGGGTAATGGTCATGAGAGGGATCGATTGGATGCTTGCAAGGCTCGGCTTTGTATTTTTGCTATTTGCGACGGCTGCGCCTGTCGCCGCCGAGCACTATTTTGTGCGCAACCAGAACGAATACGCGCATGCGCTAAAGCAGATCGAAGCCGGCGATGTGATCATTCTTGCAAACGGCGAGTGGCGGGACTTCGAACTCGTGATCACCGGCAACGGGAGCAAGGCCAAGCCGATCACAGTGATCTCCGAGGAAGCGGGTAAGGTTTTCCTGACCGGCCAATCGAGCCTGCGCATCGGGGGGGAGTACATCCTGGTCACCGGGCTTGTCTTCAAGGACGGCTACAGTCCTCGTGGCGAGGTAATTTCATTCCGGCGCAGCAAGGACGACCAGGCGCGCAATTCGCGGGTTACCGAGGTGGTTATCGACAATTTCAGCAAGCCCGATCGCTATGACGATGATTACTGGGTTGGCATGTATGGCCGGGGCAACCGGTTCGATCACAATCATCTTGTCGGCAAGACGAACAAAGGTGTAACCCTTGCCGTCCGGCTCGACACGGAGGAGAGTCGCAACAACGGCCACCGGATCGATCACAATTATTTCGGCCCTCGCCCGGTTCTGGGTTCGAATGGCGGTGAAACAATCCGCATCGGCACCAGTACCTATTCGATGTATACGTCCGGTACGATCGTCGAAAACAACGTGTTTGACCGCACTGACGGCGAAGTCGAGATCATTTCATCCAAGTCGGGCGGCAACACCTATCGTGGGAACCTCTTTCTGCGCTCACGCGGAACACTGACCTTGCGCCATGGCGACGACAATCTGGTCGAGCGCAACGTGTTTCTGGGCCATGGCAAGGACTACACCGGTGGCATCCGCGTCATCAATCGCAACCAGACGGTGCGCTACAATTATATGGAGGGCCTGCGCGGAACGGGCTTCTCAAGCGCACTTACAGTCATGAACGGCGTCCCCGATTCACCCGTCAATCGGTACGTCCAAGTGCAAAACGCGCAGATCCAGAACAACACCGTGATCGACAGCGCGCGCGTAACGCTCGGTGCCGGAGCCGATGAGGAGCGGTCTGCGCCACCGATTGAGAGCCATTTCAGAAACAATCTTCTGGGCGGAGTGGGCGCGGGTTCCTTCATTGAAGTCGATGCCGACGTTTCGCGCATCGCCTTCAGCGGAAACAGACTGGTGGCCGGCAAGGCGCACAGCGCGCTTGCGGCGATCGATACGCGGCCAGCCGAGCTCGAGCGGGCCGCGAACGGACTGCTTTATCCGGTTGATCCGGCAATGGCCGGGATTGGCGCTCCGCGCGATCTCGACCCGGTCTCGCTCGATGAAGTGGGCGTGGCATGGTTCCCCAAGCCGGGCGATGACGGTCCGTTCGGGACCAGTGGCAAGGTTACTGAAGTGACGCCCGGTATCGATACGCTAGTCGATGCGGCAGCGGCGGCTGGAGCAGGTGACACCCTAATGCTTGCGCCGGGCGACTACATTGTTGATCGTACGATTCTGCTCGACAAGCCGCTCACCATCAGGGGAGCTACGAGAGAAGATGAAAACTGCGGTGATGTAGTGATCCGGTTCTCGCGGCCGTCATTGGTTGAACTGCGGGAAGGCGGGGACCTCCAGTTGGCGAACCTGGTCATCGATGGAAGTCTTGCGCCCGATTCGGTCGGCAACGCGGTGATCCGAACGACAACGTTTCCGATCCAGTCGAACTTCCACATAGAGTTCGACGGTGTGGCAGTCCGCAATCTGGTGGTGAACAAGTCTTTCAATGTGCTGACCTTGGGCAAGAGCGCGATGGCTGACAGGGTTGCCATCCGCAATTCCAGCTTTTCCGACATTTCCGGTACGGTCGTTTCCGCCGCCGCAGAAACCGAAGACTTCGGTCAGTATAATGTCGAATATCTGGATATCACCGGCAACAGCTTCGCCGGGATCGGCGGGCCCATCGCGGATATCTACCGCGGAGGCAGCGATGAAAGCACCTTTGGTCCGTTTGCCAACATCAGCGGAAATGCGCTGGCTGACGTGGGCCGGGCGACGACCAACGGCTCGGGCGCCTCGATAAATTTGCACGGCGTGCAAACAGCGAGGGTGTCGCGCAACGCCATATCGCAGTCGGCGCCGGTCCGGGTCGTGCACACCGTGGGCACGCCCAGCACGTCGATTACGGACAACTCTTTTGCCGAGACTGCCGCACCCGTTCTGCTGGAGCTTGTCTTCGAAGGTGAGCCCCGGGTCGAGATGACGGGGAACACGCTTGACGGAGCGAAGATGCCATGATCCGCGCATTCTTGGTTCTTGCTGCGCTGGCGTTGGCTGCGCCCAGCCCGGCTGCCACAGCCTACTCGGTAGAAATCCATGCGGAACCGGCGACAAGCTTGCCGCCACTGTTTGACGCCGAATTCGGGCGCGCACGGGACTTCGTCGACGGTATGATCGAGCAGGGTGTCGTTGTCCCGCTCCCGAAGGATCCGGGCGGCGGCTACACCCATGAGCAGCACAAGCGAAACTACCGCGCTATATATCTCGGCGGCGACCTCTACCGTATCACCGGCGATGAGAAGTACCGCGACTATGTACGCGATCTGCTGCTGGCCTATGCCGAACTGTACCCGACACTCGGTGACCACCCTGCAAGGGCGAACCAGTATACCGGCCGGATCTTCTGGCAGGTGCTCAACGATGCGGTCTGGCTGGTCCATGCGGTGCAGGGGTATGAAGATATCCGGGGCACGCTGAGCGCGCAGCAGCGCCAGTTGATCGATGATCAGGTGTTCCGGCGTGCGGTGAAATTTCTTTCAGTCGATTCACAGAACACTTTTGACCGCATTCACAATCATGCGACCTGGGCGACCGCCGGCGTGGGGATGACGGGCTACTTGCTCGACGATCAGGATATGGTCGACCGGGCGTTGCTCGGTTCGGACAAGAGCGGCAAGACCGGTTTTCTGCGTCAGACCGACTTGCTGTTTTCGCCGGATGGATACTACGCTGAGGGCCCCTACTATCAGCGTTATGCCCTAATGCCTTTCATGGTCTTTGCGGACTCTATCGCCCGCAACGATCCCGATCGCGACATATTCGAGCATCGCGATGGCATTCTGCTGAAGGCACTGCGCACGACGATCGAACTTACCTATCGTGGCTACTTCTTCCCGATCAACGATGCCATCCGCGACAAGAGCCTCAACACCGAGGAACTCTACCACGGTATTGCAATTGCCTACGCCGAAACGAAAGATCCCGGTCTGCTGTCGATCGCCGAGTGGCAGGGGCGCACGATCCTGAGCGAAGACGGGCTGGAGCTTGCACGCGACCTGGCGGGCGGCAAGGCGAAAGCGTTCGATTTCCGGTCCCTGCTGCTTTCCGATGGACCCGAAGGGGATCAGGGAGCGGTGGCGATATTGCGCCATGGAAGCGGGGACAGGCATACCGCACTGGTCATGAAAAACAGTTCACAGGGTATGGGTCATGGCCATTTCGACAAGCTGAGCTGGCAACTCTACGACAATGGCAACGAGATTATTCGCGATTACGGCTCGGCGCGTTTCCTGAATATTGTTGCCAAGCAGGGTGGCCGCTACCTGCCCGAAAACGAAAGCTGGGCCAAGCAGACCGTTGCACACAATACGCTGGTAGTGAACGAGGCAAGTCACTTCGGTGGCGACGAGAAGTTTGCTGAACTCCACGCGCCGACCCAGCTATACTTCTCTTCCAAGCCTGACTTGCAGGTTAGCAGTGCATCGATTGACAGCACCTATCCGGCAGAAAACGTGTCGATGATGCGAACGGTCGCGCTTCTGGAGGTAGAGGGGCTGTCCGCTCCGGTCGTAGTCGATGTGATGAAAGCGCGGGGCGAGGGCAAGCTGCGCTTCGACCTGCCGCTCCATTTTTCCGGCCATATCATGGAAACGGGCTTTGACGTCGAGCGCAAGCTGGCAGAGCGCCCCGTGCTGGGCCGCAGCGACGGCTACCAACATATCTGGGTTGACGGGCAAGCCGCTCCGCAAGCTGACAAGGCGTTCATGACCTGGCTGCTCGACGGCCGCTTTTACACCTATCGTTTCATCCCCAACGCCGGCCATCAGGTCATTCTGGCCGAGAGCGGCGCCAACGATCCCGACTTCAATCTCAGGCGCGAACCGATTGTCATTCAGCGCGTGAATGACAGTTCGGATGCGGTATTCGTCAGCATCCTGGAACCGCACGGGCTATACGATGGGGCGAGCGAACAGACGGTCGGCAGCCGCAGCCAGATCGCTTCGCTCCGCCACATCGCTGTGGGCGAATATGACATCGTGGTCGTCGAGACCTTAGGCGGCAAGAAGACCGGAATGGCGATCTCTTACGACAGCGACACGTCCAAGCGCCACTCTGCAATGGTCGATGGCCAACTGATGTCCTGGACAGGCTTTGCAGGGCGTATCGCGTTGGGACAGCAGGAAAACTGATATGTCACAAGACCACCTTTGCAACGCACTGCCTACAGCCCCGACCTCGAAAAATTTCTGGTCGAGGGAGCCTGAGTGATGAAGCTGCAAGGACTTCGCTGGTGGGTGGTCGGCCTTGTCGCGATCGCGACAATCATCAACTATATCGACCGGCAAACGATCAACGTTCTCTGGCCAGGAAACATCGCGCCCGAATTGTTTCCGGACATGGATGCAGACGGGCACAAGTACATTCTCGGCGTCATCAGCACGGTCTTTATCTTTGCTTACGCTGCTGGGCAGGCGATCTTCGGCAAGATATTCGACTGGATCGGGACCCGGCTCGGTTTCGTCTTGTCGATCAGCGTCTGGTCCCTCGCGACCGCGGCACATGCCTTTGCGCAGGGCATTTTCAGCTTCAGCTTTTTTCGCGCGGTGCTCGGGATAGCAGAAGCGGGCAACTGGCCCGGTGCGACAAAGGCGAATGCAGAGTGGTTTCCGACGAAGGAACGTGCGCTCGCCCAGGGCATCTTCAATTCCGGAGCGGCTATTGGCGGGATTATCTCGATCCCGCTAATCGGCTATTTGGCGGTATTTCTCGACTGGAAGCTGATCTTCGTGCTGGTTGGCGTCATCGGCCTGATCTGGCTGGTACCTTGGTGGTTCATAGTCAAGGCGCCGCCGCAGTCGCACGATTGGCTGACGGATGAAGAGCGTGAATACATCTTGACCGGCCAGAAAACAGTCGATTCCACTGGCCTTGATGACGATGGTTACAATCCGTCCACCGGTGAACTGCTGATGCGCAAGGAGAGCTGGGGTGTCATCATCGCCTCTGCCGCGATCGATCCGATCTGGTGGCTCTTCATCGTCTGGATTCCGACCTATCTGGTCGAGGTTCACGGTTTCAACGTGAAGGAAATCGCGGCTTCGGGTTGGCTGCCATTTGTTGGTGCGATGTTCGGCGCCTGGTTCGGCGGGCTGTTGGCACAAAATCGTCTCAAGGCGGGATGGAGCGTCAACGCGACCCGCAAGCTGACGATCACCCTCGGTTGCCTGATCATGCTGCCCGCGCTGCTGGCTCTGTCAGCGGCCTCCACTCCGTGGTTCGCGCTGTGGCTGATGTTCACGATCCTGTTCGGGTTTCAGACCGCGATTGGTAACGTGCAGACATTGCCCAGCGATCTCTATGGGAAGAAGACTGTCGGCACGCTTTCGGGCATTGCTGGCATGGCTGCAAAGCTTTGTGCCGCTGCTCTGACCTATCTGGTTCCGATCATGACTGCCGGAGCGAATTACTATTCTGTCTTCGTCCTCGGGGCCGTGCTCGCACTTACGGCGATAGCGAGCGTCTGGCTCCTGTGCGGCGAAATCAAGCCACTCAAACCCAAATCCGCCTAGCGCGTTCAATTCAATCGACGGGACTTTTACAATGAAATTCACAGGCAAGACTGCGATTGTAACAGGGGGCAGTCGCGACATCGGTCGCGCAATCTGCATCAAGCTTGCGTCTTTGGGCGCAAATGTCGTTGTCAACTACAACAGCAATGGGGCCGATGCAGATGCCACGCTAGCAGCTATCGAAGTTGCAGGGGCCGGCAAGGCGGTAAAGGTCAAGGCTGACGTTACCAAAACCCCAGAAGTCGACGCACTGATTGCCGCATCTCGCGCGGCGTTCGGCGACCGGATCGATATCCTTGTGAACAACGCGGGCGGGATGGTGGCGCGCAAGACCCTCGCTGACATGGACGAGGAGTTCTTCAATTTCGTCATGCAACTCAATGTGACATCCACATTCCTCGCAACCAAGGCTGCGGTTCCATTCATGGGCGAGGGTGGTGCGATCATCAATCTCGCATCGCTTGCCGGCCGCGATGGCGGCGGCGGCGGAGCAATTGCATATGCCACTTCGAAGGGTGCGGTGATGACAATGACTCGCGGCCTGGCGAAGGAACTTGGACCGAAGGGCATTCGTGTGAACGCGTTGTGCCCGGGAATGATTGCAACAGCCTTTCACGACAAATTCACGCCCGACGCGGCCCGCGAAAACGTTGCCAATTCCACCTCGTTGAAGCGCCAGGGGCGCGCAGAGGAAATTGGCGATGCCGTGGCCTATCTTGCTTCGGATGAATCCTCCTTCATCAATGGTGCCAATATCGACATCAATGGCGGACTGGCCTTCTCCTGATTTGCCCCGCAGTGGATCGGATAGGATGCGATGAAGAGGTAAGGGATAGCTCCGCCAAATCGGAGACGAGCTGCGATTAGACTGACAGCACCGCCACACACCCCCAGCACTGGTCTCTGTTATCAGGCCTCAGCGTACTGAGCGCTCCGAAGGCGAGAACGGACGATGCTGCGGTTCCGAAAGATGAAATCAATACAGAAGTCCGCGTCGGGTCACGCCAACGTCCTCGATCGCCTTCTCACCGACCGCCAGACCTACAAGACCGCCCGCTCAGCCGCACTCGATGAGTGGCAAAACCTAATGGCCTGAGTTTCAAGCAGGTAAGGGAAAGCTTCCGCCAATCGGAGACGAGTGTGATTAGACTGACAGCACCTTCTGTGGAGTGGCCGAGCACCTCCAAATTGCCTGAAGGCATCTCGACATCGCTCAACAAATGTGTTGATTGTCGTTTTGAGCGCGAGGCACGACAAGGCGTAGGGGGGATACATGGGTCAGAGTGCCGTTGCTGTTTCGGTTCCAACCATTTGTCCCGAAAATTTGCATCGTCTGGAACAGCATTACATCGCGCCGGACATTTATCGACGTGACGATGTGGCCGAGCGTCAGGAGAAACTGGCGCGCATCGTCTCAGGTGAAATCATCCCCCGGTTGCTCATGCTGCATGCTGAAGTGGTGCAGGATGCTCCTCCCGCCGTGCTGGTCGAAGCGCTCCTGCCGAGCCGAGCGGATATTGGCGGTCTGGCTGAAATCGTGCTGGGAAGTGACCTCGCGGCAGCTGTAGCCTACGTGGCAGTGCTACGCGATCGAGGCTTATCCATGGAATCGCTGTTTGTCGAACTTCTGGAGCCCACAGCGCGCTATCTCGGCTATATGTGGGAGCAGGATGAGTGTGACTTCATCGATGTCACACTTGGCGTTGGCCGTCTCCAGCAATTGCTGGCTTTCTACAGCGACAGCCATTTTGTACCTGCACTGGATCAGCGCCGGAGCGTGCTGATAGCGATGACGCCAGGCGACCAGCATTCTTTCGGCGCGGCGATGGTAGAGCGTTTCCTCCTGGCTGCGGGATGGCAGGTGCAGGCCGAGCTATCCGGAACGGCGGAAGACATAGCCGCCGCTGCTCACGAAACGTGGTATGCCGTTGCCGGCCTCACCATGGGCTCAGAGCGGCAAATCGAAAGCCTGAAATCGACCATCGCGCAGCTTCGCGCTCGATCGCGCAACCCAGCCATCGGCGTCATGGTCGGGGGGCCGGTGTTCACGGCTGATCCTGCCCTCGCAAAAGAGGTCGGTGCCGATGCGACCGCTCCAAATGCGCCTGCAGCCGTACTCGTGGCACAGAAATTGTTCAGCCTCGCCATGGCGAAAGGCTGCCCTTAGCTCACTGCTACCCGTTGGAGCGGGCCTTCAGCAGAACCTTCAGCTTGTTTTTCTCGGATGGCGGCTATCCCAGTTGCACGCCTCTCAACCGGCAGCCGGCGGGCGGCCCAATTCCAGTCCGCCTTTCTCGTCAGTATCCGGGGTGGACAGCATTCTTGCGAGCAGCCGGTGATTTGCGAGAAAACGAAGAGTGTCGGCCACTGAGGGAATACTGTAGTTCATTATGCGAGCGCATTTGGGAGACATCGAAGTGAAGCAGCTGATTTACCGCTCACAGCCTTTCGGCTTCGACAATTCGATGCTCGTCGGCCTGCTCACTCAGGCCCGTCGCAACAATCTGCGGGACAACATCACGGGCGCGCTCTTTTGCAGACATGATGTCTATCTGCAGCTCATCGAAGGCCCCTCCGCAGAGATTGATGCGTTGTATTCGCACATTTGCGGAGACGACCGGCACTGCGATGTGAAACTGCTGCACTCCGAGTTGGTTCACGAACGGATCTTTCCGGAGTGGGAAATGCTTCACGATGAGATGCCAACCCTGATCTGGTCACCGCCTGCCGTCGCGGCAGGAGTCCTGGACAGGGCAAGCCCCGATGAGCTGCGGTCGGCATTCAAGCGTATTCGGGATAAGGCTCGCAATGGTGCAGCACTTTCCTGAGCCACTGGATTGACGGCGATCGGGTCCGACCAAGCTGGCCGGATTCTGGTGCTCGCCCTGACGTCAAACTGAACCGAAGCTGCGCCAAATTCTTGCGCGCACCGTCAGACAACGACCCGTCCGCCTGTTGAAAGAGGCGCGGTTTGCAGAAGTGATTCGCCAAGCGAACTTGAAGAGCGTATCCTCGAAGCGTGCTCGCGCAGAAACCCGATCATATCGAAGAGGCTGCGGCTTCTGGCCCGGCTGGACCTGCGGAGCGGGTCTTCAAGGCCGCCGAGCGATTGCTCCTCGCAACCACGATGATCATGACTCTGGCGGCAGTTTGAACCGCCCCGGGATTGCCGGAGGCCCTAACTCCTGAGAGGAAGGGCCTACGATGAGTAAGACAACCAACAAATTCGCGCCTGAGGTTCGCGCACGTGCGGTCCGGATGGTCCTGGATCACGAAGGCGATCATCCATCACGGTGGGCAGCCATCGTGTCGATCGCAGCGAAGATCGGCTGCGTTCCACAGACGCTTCATGAATGGGTGAAGAAAGTCGAGGTCGACAGCGGCAAGCGCGCCGGTGTGCCGACCGAGATGGCTGATCGCCTCAAGTCCCTTGAGCGCGAGAACCGCGAGTTGCGGCAGGCCAACGAGATACTGCGCAAGGCGTCGGCATATTTTGCCCAGGCGGAGCTCGACCGCCCGTTTCGGAGATGACTGCCTTCATTGACGAGCATCGTGAGGTTTATGGGGTCGAGCCGATCTGCCGGGTTCTGCCGATCGCCCCATCCACCTATCATGAGCGTGTCGCTCAGCGACGAGATCCAGGAAGGCTATCGGATCGTGCTCGGCGTGATCGGGATCTGAAGCCCGAGGTGCTGCGCGTCTTTGCCGAGAACTTCGGTGTTTACGGGGTGCGTAAAGTCTGGCGGCAGATGAACCGCGAGGGCTTCGCCGTCGCGCGTTGCACCATCGAGCGGCTGATGCGTGACCTGGGGTTGCAAGGTGTCATCCGCGGCAAGCCGGTGCGCACGACGATCAGCGACAAATCCGCACCTTGCCCGCTCGACCAAGTGAACCGGCAGTTCCATGCGCCGGCGCCCAACATGCTTTGGGTGTCGGACTTTACCTATGTCGCGACATGGGCAGGCTTCGTTTATGTGGCCTTCGTGATCGACGTTTATGCCCGCTATATCGTGGGTTGGCGAGTCAGCAGGACAGCACATGCCAGCTTCGTCCTAGATGCGCTCGAGCAAGCTATCCACGATCGCCGACCTGTTCATCGTGGCGGACTTGTCCACCACAGCGACCGCGGCAGCCAATATGTATCCATCAAATATACCGAGCGGCTCGCCGAGGCAGGGATCGAGCCGTCTGTCGGGAGTGTTGGTGACAGCTACGACAACGCCTTGGCCGAGACAATCAATGGCCTTTACAAGGCCGAGGTGATCCACCGGCGAGGTCCATGGCGATCCTTTGAAGCTGTCGAATATGCCACGCTCGAATGGGTCGACTGGTTCAACAACAGGCGGCTGCTGGAGCCCCTCGGAAACATCCCGCCAGTCGAAGCTGAAGAACGATATTACGCCATGCTGGACGATGCCTCCATGGCTGCGTAACTTAGATCAAATGGCCTCCGGCGGTCCCGGGGCGGTTCAGTTTGCGTCGAGGTTTGGGCTGTGATCAACCGGGGAACGATTGAACTCGCCGATCTTCTACTGATGTTTCTTTTTACCGAAGTTATTGGGATGATTGGTGTTTTCTACACCGGAAAGGGACCTTTCCTGGTCTTCCCGATCTTCATTGCCATCACGGCCATCGCCCGTTTGATTGTGCTTCAAGGCAAGGATATGGCTCCGGAAAATGTCCTGTACGAAGCAGGAGCGATCTTGCTTCTGGCCACTGCGGCGGTGATTATCAGCCGGTTTCGCTCAGCATAAGCCGCAAACCCATTGCGGCGATCTGCGCTCTCTTGATGCCACCTGGCGCTGAGCTGCTCGGCTACACAGTCATTGACGTACCGCGGTAAATCTTGGCGCGGTAGCGCGAGTCCTGCGCATCGGGGAGCGGGGCGCCGACCAGCAATAAAGCTTTGGTAAACCTGCGAAGTTCCTCGGCGTGTTCCTCGGCATCGCGTGGCTCCTCGCTCCGGACCCGCCGGGTGAGATTGATCTGGTTGACCGGGACGTCATGGACCAGCCGTTCATTCTCGACCGCGATCGTGGCTGTGAAGGCGTGGAGGCTGGTCTTGATGAAATTCGCAAGGGCAAAGCCTGCGCCGTCCGCCCCATAGGGCACATCGGGAGAGACAAGCACGACTTGGCAATGATCATAGAGCGATGCCTTGCGCGCAATCCTGAAGTGCCGGGTAAGGTTATCTTCGACCATTTGGCTAAAGTCCTCGGTCGACAAGGGATTGCCGTCCTCAAACACATGATCAGGCAGCGATTCGCTTGGCATCGAAAGCACCGTCGTCGGGCGACCCCATTGACTGAGCGCCTCGTCCATTGCCTGCTCCAGACCGTCGCCGACGACCAGCACTTCAAGCACCCCAGGTGGCACGTCTGCAGACAGGATCGACCGGACCGCCCTTTCGCCAGCCTTGTCCTTGGCAATCAGAACGACCTTCGCGACCCCGCATCCGATGGCCAGATCCTCGATGGCGACGGCGACATAGTCCGTCAGGTGCTCTCCGATGATCCACACCGTCTTGCCCTTCATGCGGTCGACGCGTTCCTGCTTCGGGCTGCCGAACATCTCGCGTTCCGTGGTCGAGCGTTCGACACGAAGGCCGCCGGAAGGCATAAAGGTCTCACCGCTCACGGCCCGGTCGGCAAGGAAAAATACCGTCGCCTGCGCAACCTCGGCTTCGGTCGGCATCGCACCGAGATGAAGTTGGGAGATCACGCCCTTGCCAATCCCATCGGCGGTCTTGTCCACCATTGCCGCCGGGAGGAATGGAGCGCTCTCGGGCGGTACCAGCTTGAGCCAGGTCGTGCCGCCGGGCTCGGTGTATTGGGTCCATTCATTCGATCCGAGCAGAAATCCGCCGAGCTGCAACCGCACAAGCAGGCGCTGCGCCATGCCTTCGGTGAGGAGGAACTGATCCCAGGTGCAAACTCCATCGCCCTCGGTGGCAAATTCGAGCGCCAGTTTGCGCAGCTCGGCAGGTGCTTCGGCATCGTGCGACAAGGTGCTGGTGCTATTGCGTGAAAGCCGGGTGAGAATCTTGACCGGATCTCCGCCTTCGCGGATCGCCCCGATAACAGCGGCGTAGACCGAATTAAGCCGCTTGTTCTCCAGGATCAGCCGTGCCCGTCGCTGAAACAACCCCGGCTTGCCTCCGGTGCCCGACAGGCGGTCGCCATCGACTGGACCCGGAGCAATCGCGTTGCATTGCACTTCCGGTCCGAGAAATGGCGAAAAACTCTCGACCAAGGCGCGCTGTCCCGCCTTCGACAGTCCGTAGTCGGCGCGGTTCGGATAAGCGACCGCGAGAAACTTCTCCCCTCCGAAATAGGATGAGACATTCAGCACATATCCCGATCCCTGCGCCTTCATCAGGGGCACCACCCTCTGCATCAGGTGATAGTTGGAGATGAGATTGGCATCGAGGGTAAAGCGCCATGCCGCAGGGTCCATATCGACCACCATGTCCTCGGCACCAGCAACGCCGGCATTGTTGA
Source organism: Parerythrobacter sp. (assembly GCA_041738375.1). Classification (GTDB taxonomy): domain Bacteria; phylum Pseudomonadota; class Alphaproteobacteria; order Sphingomonadales; family Sphingomonadaceae; genus Parerythrobacter_A. The sequence goes on from JBGSPZ010000302.1 coordinate 25,142, forward strand.
TCAGATAGTCGATCCGCCCGAATTCCTCGAGTGTTGCGTCGATTGCGCGGTCGAGCGAGGCAAAATCGCTGACGTCGACATCGGCCATAATCTTGACCCTGCGCTCAACCCCGGCAAATCCGATGTCCTGCAGCTCGCCAACGATGCGGTCACGCGCTGCAACGAGCTCGCTTTCCCGCCTCGAAACCATCATTACGCGGGCACCCGCAAGCGCGAGCAGTCTTGCGATCTGCCCACCAATCCCCGCCGATCCACCGGTGATAAAAGCAACCTTGCCCAGGTGGAGTCCGGTGAGGTTCTCGGCAAAGCCAACCATTGCCTTGCGCGCACCGGTTTCCTCGCTGATGCTGGCCGGCAGCCGCAAATCGATCTCCGCAATCCGCTGTTCACGGAATAGAACGCGGGTCGCATGGCCCGCGGCGAAGCGTGCATTTTCACTTTCGGAATTGGTGAAACGCACAATCTGGTTGCTCCACACCGCATATTCGGTTTCACCATTGCCAGCCTGCACGCGCTCCTCATCGCGCCATATCCGGATCAGCTGGGTCACCCCGGCAGACAGGAGCGAAGCAAACGCGTTTCCGCCAGCGTCGCCAGGATTGGACATGAACACTCAGCGCGGCGGAGAAGGGAGCTGCGCATGGGCCCTCCAATAGCGGCTGAAACTGCGCGCGACGGCGATTGCACCAACTAACTCGATATCAATGAATTTCGCGACGCACTCGTCGTTTGCCTTCAGTAAGGGACCGGAAAAGTGATCGGCTGGTTTGACTGGCTGGATGACTGCGCCGGTGATTGGTCCGCCAGCATCTGTCTCGAACGCGGCCAGTGCATCTTCCATGGCGCCGGGTTCACTGCGGTTGAACCGGGCGACAGTCAGTTCATCGCCGATGCCCTGCGCTTTAAGCCGTGCGCGCGATTGGGACACGTCAGCATTTCGCGCCAAGCCCAGCCTGACCCGCGCGCCAGATCCCACCAGGATCTTTGCGGTCTCCAATGCATCGTCCCAATTCTCCCCAGCGACGACGAAAATGTTCAGCCCTGCGCCATCGAGCGAGCGCATCGAGGGACGTGCCATATAGGTGGAACTGGATTCCCGCTTGGCCGAAAGGCCGTGGGTCACATCGATCTCTTCTCCGGTGATCCCGGCGGCTTCGTCGCTCGCGAGAAACAGGCAGGTGCCGGCGATATCTTTCGGCATCGGCAGCGGCTTGCCACTCAGCTTTCCGTCGACTGGGCGCGTGAGGGACATGCGTCCGGTGAAGTAGTCTGCGGTGGTGTTTTCGGGCTGGCCCTGGATGTTATCCATGGCCGCAAACACCGTGCGAATGCGATCGCTTTCGATGGGGCCCGGGTACACCGTATTGACCCGGATTCCGAGCGGACCGAGCTCCACCGAAAGCTGGCGTGACAGCGCATTGAGCGCGGCCTTGGGCACGACATAGGCGGTCCGGCCATAGTACCTTGTGTGCGAAAAGATCGTCGAGATGTTCACCATCGAGGCGCCGGCAGGCATCATCGGCGCAGCAACCCGGGCAAGATTCCAGGTTACCCCGAGAATGTTCGACATGGCTTGCTGGACAGTCTCGGTATCGCCGCAGCGCTCCAATTCTTCGGTGGTCAAAGGTACATTGTGCAGCGGCTGCTTGGGGCCCGCCGAGCCGGCATTGTTGATCAGAATATCGATCCTGCCAAAGACCGATTTGATCTTGTTGAGCGCCGAGCGGATCGAATCCGGATCGCCCCCGTCGAGGATGGCGGTATCGACCCGCGTGGGGGACACGCCGGTATCGGCGATCAGAGCCTTGCGAGCCGCTTCAATCCGTTCCGGCGTCCGTCCGGTCATAACCACGAACGCGCCTTCTCGGGCAAAGGCGCGGCAGATTTCACTGCCGAGATTACCCGCAGCGCCAGTGACGACCGCGACCTTGTTTGCGAGCCGACCTTTCCTTGGCTCAGCCTGGCTTGCCTTCGGCTCGGTCGTGCCTTTGCTCTTGGTCAATCTAGCTCTCCATCGTTCGTTTCGCCTTCGGACCTGCTTGATGCAGCCCAGTATTCGAGCAGTTCGTCCCTGCTGCGCAGGCCCATCGCCGGAAGAGCGTGATTTACCACGTAAGTCGCCCCTGAATGCCGGTTTTCCCAGAGCGCCTGGTGGGCCTCGGGCAGGTCGCCCCATTCAACCGGGGTTGGCTCGGTGACATCGAGCAGGCCCGCAGCGACCATCTCGTTCATCACCGTCACTTCATAGGCATTGCACAGGTGCGTGCCGAAGATTTCTGCGCTGGGCATGAAGATGCGGCGCTGGCGGGTCCAGACCTGCGGCGCGTAAAACGTATAGCGCCGATCGGCCATATTCTCGGCATAGACGACCCGCCCGCCGAAGGGTTTGACCAGCGAGGTCGATACGCCAAGCGTATCCTGGCAAGCCCGTTCGATCACGAGATCAGGCACACCGCGCGGATTGCCGGGAGAACGGAGCAGGCTGCCGATCGCCGAACCGAACGGCTTGAGGGTGTTTTGCTGATAGGCTCTCACCCCCAGCTTGAAGCTCTCGATATCCTGCCGGGCAACGGGCAGCCTGGGAAGGGTTTCGGGCCAATCGAAATCGGCATCGCGGCGCTTTAGTCCTTCGATGCTGACGATGCCTTCGACGGCATCCTCAAGGCCGAGCGATTGCAAAAACTCGCGCTGCCCGTCGGTGGTTGTGACGATGACCATCCGCACTTTGAACAGCCGCGCTGCCTCGATCATCTCCAGGCCTTCTTCATCCGCTAGAGAGCGGCTTTGCGGCCCGTAGTAGAGCAATACGGATTCCCCGCCCCGCAGCCCTGCGCGCGCCAGCATCAAGTCCGGCCGTTCCTCGCCCGGTTTGCCCATAAAGCTGAAATGATAGCCCGACGAGGCACCGTAGAATGCCAGCCGACCACCTTTTCCGAGCAATTGGAAGCTGCGCGGGAAGGCCCGCTCTCCCGCATGGCTGACGACATAATCGGCGAGTTCACCGCCATTCATCGCGCGATATCTATCCACCAGCTTGGCACCTGCGCGTTCCCACTCGCGGGCGGCAACCGGATCATCGGGCACCGGCGTAAAGCAATCGGCAAGTTCGGGGTCTTTGCGGTTTATCGCACCAACGGCGCCCTGCGATTTGACAAATTCGGCGCGCTCCTCGCTCGACACCAGTCCGACCACCGCGAGCCCGGTGCGCACGGAGGACTTGAGCGCGTCGAGACCTGTCCCGGTTGCCGAACCTTCGACGAACATGGTCTTGCCCGGTGCGATCTCAAGTGTGGTGAATAGACAGCGCGCGACAGTTCCCAGATTGAGTGTGTAGGCGCCGGCCTGCTCAAGCGTCAGATCCGCAGGCGGCTTGTGCAATTGCGGACCCTGAACGGCGAGGAACTGCGCATGACTGCCGGTCCGGGTTTCATACCCCTGAATCGCGAAACCGGCATACATCGGATCCTCGCCCGCGAGCGGTGACAGCAACTGGCTGGTCCCGGAATAGACCGCGACCATATCGCCAACCTGCAACCGACCCTCTTCTTTGAGCTCGCTGCCGAGCGCTGCGATCAGGGCAAGTCCGCCAGAGCCGGTAATCTGAACATCCTCGTCATGCGAATCGAAGGGCGAGACAGGGATGCCGGTCAGCGCCCAGATGTCGTTGAAATTGACTTCCGACGACAGGAGATAGATCAGCGCCTCGTTGGGGCCCGGTTGGGGCGTTCTGACGATCAGCTCGCGCTCATGCGTTGCTGGCGGACCAAACTGCGGTTCGCCGGTATCGGGATCGCGGGCAATCCCGAAGGCCAGTTGCTTGTCAGGGATCGGCGTAATCCCGGGATAGAACGGCGCGCCCATCGGCAGCATCTCACCAGCCTCGATCAGCCGGGCCTTGCGTGCTGCGTGTTCGTCCGCGATCCACACTCCGTCGCGGCGGACCGGCAGCGGTGGACTTTGCTTGTCGATGAATTGCTGGATCCCGGTCTTGCCGCCTTCGGGATCGATGATCGCCTCGGCAAAGTGTTGCGCCTCGCGCTCAAGGCCCGCCTCCATCCCCTGTTCCCAGCCGGTGCGGATCGCATCCAGCGCGCGGGCCCCCGCGGTGTCGCGGCCTGCCCAGGCAAGCTGTTTGAGGATGCGCTGGAGGAACTGGTCCTCCAGAACCCGGTCAAGGTTGATGGTGGCAGGCCCGGCCCACCGTTCGGTCGCTGCCTGTCGCGCGGTGAAGGATTGCCCCAGCACGCTGTCGGTTGGCGACCGGACAAATTTACGCACCAGAGCATGTGCTTTGGACAGGGCGTCTTGCGACCCTTGCGCAAGCGCATCGACAGCTCCAATCGCCAGCGCCTGCTTGGCATCGATTGCTCTTCCGCCGAGAATCAGATCGAGCGCGTCGCGCAGGCCGTTTTCGCCGTTGCGATCGGCCAGCAGGCGCGGCAGGCGCTGCGTGCCGCCATAACCGGGCAGCAGCCGCAGGTTGATCTCGGGCTGGCCAAAACGGGCCTTGGGCTCAGCGATCCGGTAATGACAGGCGAGCGCGAATTCCATTCCACCACCCAGCGCCACGCCTTGGATCGCGGCTATGCACGGCTTGCCCATCGTCTCGATGGTGCGGAAAGCGAGTTGTGCATTGTCGGGTAGCGCCTTGGCTTCCTCAACGCTGTTCACTTCCTCGAGCATCTGGCGGATATCTGCTCCTGCGACGAAGCTCGCAGTTCCCGAGCCGGTGAAGACGACCGCCGCTACATCGTCTTTGCGGGCGAGATGTTCGGCGATGATTACCAGTTCATCCAGCGCGCGTTCGTTGAGCGCATTGACGGGCGGGTTCTTTACCGTGACCGTCGCCACGCGCTGGCCCGGGGCCAGGGTGTTGTATTGGATCGTGAAGTAACGGTAGCGTTCAAACAGCACCTGGCTGTCCGACAACTGCTGACGCCGCTGCCATGCCTCGATCGCCCGCGCGAGCTCGTCGAGGCTCTCGGGATTGCGCAATGTCGAGACATCGCCAACGTCGGACCCATCGACCAACGCCCGGACCATCCGGCGCATGTATTTGCCCGACCGGGTTTCAGGAAATTGGGACAGCTCGATAAAGTCGGACGGGACGGCCACAGCGCCCTTCTCGGTCCGCACCAGTTCGGTTAGTCTGCGGCGGTCATCTTGCGTCAACCGCCGACCCTCGACCGGTGTCACAAATGCAACCGGGGTCAAACCCTTCTGGCTATGCGGGGCACCGATCACGATGACATTGCCGACCGGCGAAGCGGGATCGAGCGATTTGTCGCGCAGGATTGCCCCTTCGATCTCCTCCGTCCCGATACGGTGACCGGAGACATTGATGACATCGTCGGAGCGACCGTGCAGAGAGAACGAGCCATCGGCATGCCGCATGGCAAAATCGCCCTGAGTATAGGCCCAGGTTCCGCCCCATCGCATCCAGTAGGTTTCAGCATAGCGCGCCGAATCGCCACACCAGTTTGGCAAGACCCGCCCGACCGCACCGTCCGCCTCGACCGAAAAATTCGCGGTATCGCCCCAGATGGTCCGTGCCAGATACGGGTATGGCAAGGTGATGACGATCTCGCCCTTCTCGCCCTCGCACGCCGGGCGCCACGAGACACCGCTTCCGGAGCCGGAACGCGTGTAACTGGCGATGCCGCTGGGGCAGCTCCCTTCGGGATCCTCGACCCAGACATCGCCCATAATCCACGGCAGGGGATAGGTGTGCGCGTCGGCCTCAAGCGGAAAGTCGGCATTGCCATGGAAATGCGTCCACACCATCCCGCCGTGCTCGGTCGCCCAGTAGGAATTGATGTAGCGCGCCGTGATATGCTCCATTGCAAAGGCTTGCACTGCCGGTGACACGGGCTCTGCGCAGAAGGTGGCAATCTTTAGCGAGGACAGATCGTAGCGCTCGATGTCCTTCAGGTTCTCGGGATTCTGCATCAAAGATTTCAGGAAGGTAACGCCCGCCTTGAAGATATCGACATTGTAGCGCTCGATGATCGAAGCGAACCGTCCGGCATGCGGGAACACCGGGGACCCCTCGGTAATGACCGTCGTCACCCGGCACAGCAGCGACGCGGCAATCTGGTAGCTCTGCCCGGTGATCCAGCCCGGATCGGCAACGACATACATCGTATCGCCAGGCTCGGCGCCAAAGGCAGCCGGCATGGTCGCGGCAATCCCGCTGGCATAGCCGCCATGGACGTGGACCACGCCTTTGGGCTTCCCGGTCGAGCCCGAGGTATAGATGATGAAATTGGGATACTCTGCATCGACCGCAAGTACCGGCGCGGAGGCCCAGATCGCGCGGACAAAGTCCTGGTCGGGCAACGTGTCGAGATCGGCTTCTTCGTTGACGTCGAACCCGGCGCTTCGCGCCGCCGCGACAATCTGCGCACCGGCAACATCGGTAAGGTCGTGGCTCCAATGGTCGCGATCCGGATTCCAGGCGAGATCGGGCTGCGCCGTATGCCGGACGACAACCACCGCATCGACTCTCGGAGGGGAGTCCACCAGTGAGGTGGCAACAGCAATCCTCAGCTGCGCCGATTGGCGCGGACTTAGGGGCTCGCACCCGCCTTCGCCCGAGGCAATCGCGGTCAGTGCCTTGCCAACACCGCGCATCACATCAGACCGTTCGACGGTAACTTCACCCTCAAGCAGACTGGCCACGGTGCTTCTGATCAGCGCGACCTGCGTCGGTGTAACCTCGAGCCCGTTAGCCAGCGCTGTGTCGAGCAGTTCCAATGCCACCGAGGTCGCCACGAAATTGTCGAGCGCGGGGTCGGTAAAACTGGGCTTGAACGGCACCATCTGGGCATTGCGATAGGACCCATCCGCCGTAATGACGACGCGCGCGCCGGAATCGGCGATCCGGTCGGAAAGGGTCTTGTCGCTGAAGCCCCCGAAAACCGGTGTGTAGACAATCCCGAGGCGTTTCGCGCCTTCGGTCCAGTATATCTGCTGCGGAATGCTCGGCATGTTGAGCGCGATCCGGTCCCCCGCCCGCAATCCAAGCGCCTTAAGGGCGAGGGCGCATTTCGCACTTTCGAGCAGCAGTTTCCTGCGCGAAACCGTTTCGCTGTCGACAGGGCCTCCGCGGCCGCCATCACTGGCCATGTTCCAGCGATCGCCTTCGTAGATCAAAGCCACCTCTTCGCCGTGCCCCGCCAGCACATGACGATCTACTTCGTTAAACCCGACATTCGTAAGTCCGCCTTCGAACCAGCGCCAATTGGGCGGATCGTCATCGTTGAAAGCACGGTTCCAGGGTTCGAAGCTTTCGGGCCAGTCCAGAGTTATTGGCGCGCAGGAAGCGGTATCCCAACCCGCCCAACAGGAACGCGTTGCGTCGAAGAAGACCCACGCACCGGCCTTTCCTTCAGAGGGAATGAACCAGCAGATCTGTCGCTTCGCAATCGCGCCATGAAATGCACCGGGATCTGTTGCGCAGTCGGATTGCATCCGGGCAAAGGCAGACCTGTCAGGGATCATCGATGCCCTGCGGTTTGCGACTCGTGTGTTCGATGATCCTGCCGAAGCGGCCTCCCTGCATCCCACCCTGACCCCGCATTATTTTATTTTACAAGGAGCGATACACGCGAACAGAGAATTCTCAAATATCCTATTTCCACGCCCGATTGTTACTGCAATGGCCGCCTGAACTGTCTGCGCCCTGGCGTTGTTGCATGGTTCTTTACCGGTTGGGGTCGTCGGCGCTCCCTGCTAGGGGCTGCGCCGCGATGATCACGATCGACAATCTTACCGTCCGCCTTGGCGGCCGCCCCATCCTGCAGGATGCCTCCGCCGCGATCCCGACCGGGGCCCGGATCGGGCTGATCGGCCGCAACGGGGCCGGCAAGTCGACGTTGATGAAGGCGCTGATCGGCCAGCTCGAGCCGGACAATGGCTCGATCAC
>JBGSPZ010000332.1:0-5273 GCA_041738375.1 Parerythrobacter sp.
GGTGCAGCGCGATCTCGCAGCGCATGTCCGCGCGCGGATCGACGGCTCGCCAGGGACGATAGCCGCTGCCTTCGCCAGCGGCGACCGCGGCGCCATCACCGAGCGGGACGAGGAAGCGATGCGCGACTCCGGCCTTACGCATTTGCTTTCGGTCAGCGGCCTGCATGTGAGCGCGGTTATTGCAGCGGCCTATCTGCTCGCGTTGAAGCTGCTGGCCTTGTGGCCGTGGCTCACTTTGCGAGTCCGGTTGCCGCTCGTCGCCGCGTCTGTCGGAGCGCTGGCGGGGATCGGATACACCCTGCTGACTGGCGCGGAAGTTCCGACTGTAAGGAGCTGCGCCGGTGCCTTGCTCGTTCTGATCGCGCTTGCGCTGGGGCGCGAGGCGCTTTCGATGCGGATGGTCGCTGCTGCGGCGTTCTTCGTTCTCCTGTTGTGGCCGGAGTCGCTGGTCGGTCCGAGCTTCCAGATGAGTTTCGCGGCCGTGCTGTCGATCGTTGCGTTGCACAACAGCGTGTGGGTGAAGGCCTTCCTGGCACCGCGCGAGGAGCGCTGGGCTGCCACCATGGCGCGGCGGGCGACGATGTTGCTGGTCACCGGCCTGGTTATTGAGATCGCGCTGATGCCCATCGTGCTGTTCCACTTCCACCGGGCCGGGGTGTATGGTGCCTTCGCCAATGTGATCGCCATTCCGCTAGTCACCTTCGTGTCGATGCCGCTCATTGCCCTGGCGTTGTTGCTCGATCTCGCCGGGGCGGGCGGGCCGGTGTGGTGGCTCGCGGGCAAGTCGCTCGACCTGCTGCTCGGCATAGCGCACTGGACCGCAGGGCAGCCCGGCGCGGTCAAGCTGATGCCTGAAATGGGCGGCGTGCTGTTCGCCTTCTTTGTCGCCGGCGGGCTGTGGATGGCGATGTGGCAGGGCAGGGCGAGGCTCTTCGGCGTGATTCCCTGGCTCGTCGCGACCCCGCTCTTCCTCGCGCAACCGATCCCCGATGTGCTCGTCTCGGGCGATGGACGGCATGTCGGCATCGTCGGCGAGGGCAAGCGGCTCCTCGTCTTGCGCGAAAGCCGGAGCGACTATGCCAAAGACAATCTGCTCGAAATGGCGGGACAGGAGGGAGAGCCGGTATCGCTGTCCGATTGGCCTGGCGCCGAGTGCACCCGGGACTTCTGTTCGCTGACCATCGAGCGCGGCGGCCGTCCGTGGCATTTGTTGCTCTCGCGGACCCGTGACCGGGTGGCGGAGCGGGAACTGGCGGCGGCTTGCGACCTGTCCGATATCGTCGTCTCCGACCGTTACCTGCCGCGCAGTTGCCGGCCGCGCTGGCTCAAGGCCGACAGAAGCCTGCTTGACCGGACGGGTGGCCTCTCAATCGACCTCAAAAACGAGCGCTTCAAAACTGTCGCCGCAGGGCAGGGCGAGAATGGCTGGTGGCGCGGGGGACGCGATGAGCAACCCGCGCGCCGCCGTCAGTGATAGCGCCGCAGCAACCCGGCGAGCTTGCCCTGAACCTTGACGCGGCCCGATTGATAGACCTGCGGTTCGAAGCTCGCATTGGCCGGATCGAGCCGGATCATCGCCCCATCCTTGTGCAGGAATTTGAGCGTCGCCTCCTCGTCGTCAACCAGTGCGACCACGATCTCGCCATCGCGTGCGGTATCGGTGCGGCGGATGAGCGCGAAATCGCCGTCGAAAATACCCGCCTCGATCATCGAGTCGCCCGACACCTCGAGCGCGTAATGCTCGCCCGGGCCGAGCAGGGCAGCGGGCACGGGAAGGCTCGATTGCCCCTCCAGCGCTTCGATCGGCATGCCGGCCGCAATCCGGCCGTGCAGCGGGATCTCGATCACGTCGTTGGCCGGTGCCGCAACCTTTGTCGGGGCCGACGTCGCACGCGAAACGGTATCGTTCGCCGCGCTCCGCGCCGAAGCGGGCAATGCATCCACGGGCTGCTTGAGCACTTCGAGTGCGCGCGCCCGGTTGGGCAGCCGCCGGATGAAGCCGCGTTCTTCCAGCGCCGAGATCAGCCGGTGGACGCCGGATTTGCTCTTGAGGTCGAGCGCTTCCTTCATCTCCTCGAACGAGGGCGAGACCCCCGTATCCTCGAGCCGCTGGTGGATGAACCGGATCAATTCGTGCTGCTTTTTGGTCAGCATGGCGTTAGCTCCCTGGCCGCCTGTTCCTTGTCGCCCGCGATGCGAACGAATGTGGAACAATTAGGCAACCAAACTTGAGAGGTCAAGCGATTCCGCCATTTCCGAGCAGATAGACCGGAACAGCCGTTCCCGCTTTGACCTCAGGCGAGCATTCCATCCGTTCAATCAGGCAATCCGCTGCAGCGAGAGCGGCCAATCCGCTGCTGTCCTGCTGGTCAAGTGGCACGGGGCCGTGCGGCTCCAGTCGAGCGCGGACGAATTCACGCCGTGCCCCGACTGCCGGCAGATCATCACCTGCGGGCAGGTGGACGCATTTAGGAGCAATCGCCGCGGCTCCCAGCATGGCCCGGATCGCGGGAAGGGCAAACAGATAGCCGGTGACATAGCTGCTGACCGGGTTTCCCGGCAGGCCGAGGATCAGCTGCCCGCCGCGTCTCGCCGCCATCAGCGGCTTGCCCGGCTTCATCGCCAACCGCCAGAAGTCGATCGACGCACCGAGCGATTCGAGCGCTGGGCGCACAAGGTCGTGATCGCCCACCGATGCCCCGCCGCTGACAATGATCAGATCCGAATTGCTGGCGTCGTCGATTGCTCTGGCGATGGCATCGAGCCGGTCGGGCAAGGGGGGAGGGGTCGCAACTGTGCAGGCTTCGGTGCGGCACATTGCGGCGAGCATGGCGCCATTGCTGGCCGGAATGGTGCCGATGTTTGATGCAGCTTCCGCTTCTGCAAGCTCGTCGCCGCATTCGAAGATGATCACCAGCGGGCGGGTGTGGACCGTTACCTCGGAAATTCCGCCAGCCAGCAGGAGTGCGAGCCCGGCCGGGCCGATCCGCTCTCCCGTTGCGAGCAATCGCGTGCCCACGGCGAAGTCGAAGCCCTTGCGGCGAATGTGGTTTCCGGGTGCAACGGGCTCCTCAGTGATCAGGTCGTCTCCGGAGACTTCGGCGTTCTCCTTGATCAAGACCCCTTCGGCACCCTTCGGCATTACCGCTCCGGTTGAAATCCTTGTCGCTTGGCCTTCCGCAATCGACCCGGCAAAGGGAGCGCCGCAGCGGCTTTCGCCGATGACGGTCCAGGGGCCGTCTCCGGTCACCGCGAAGCCGTCCATCGCTGAGAGGTCGGCCGGAGGCTGTGTCCGCTTCGCCAGCACATCCGCTGCGCAGTATCGACCGGAAGCATCGCGCACCGGGATAGTTTCGAGCTCAGTCGGCGCGACGAGGCCTGCCAGCCGCGCTTGCGCCTGTTCCAGCGTCAACATGCTAGCCGGCATCGCCGCGTGTCCAGTCGCCCGATTTGCCGCCGCGCTTGGCGATCAGCCGAACCTGTTCGATGGCCATGCTCTTGTCGAGCGCCTTGGCCATGTCGTAAATCGTCAACAGCGCGAGCGAGACGGCGGTCAGCGCTTCCATCTCGACTCCGGTCTTACCGGTCAGCGACGCGGTGGCGGTGGCGCGGATGCCCTCCGGCTCGATCGCGAATTCGATATTCACCGCATCGAGCGCCAGCGGATGGCACAGCGGGATGAGCTCGCCGGTCCTTTTTGCCGCCATGATCCCGGCGATGCGCGCAGTGCCGAGAACGTCGCCCTTGGGTGCATTCCCGGCTTCGATCGCGGCAAGTGCCTCGGGTGCGATCCGGATGAACCCTTCGGCCACCGCAACGCGTGCGGTTTCAGCCTTCGATCCGACGTCGACCATGCGCGCCGTTCCGTCGCTATCCAGATGGGTCAGATCGCGCATGCTTTCTCCATGGTGTTGACACTGTTGACACACTCATCGTCGCCCAAAATCTTGGGAACGGCGCGAATTGCCATCTGAATTCCATGCGGAAAGGGCGAGCAGATCGTCATCCGCGCCATGATGGCAAACGCGGCCGGTGTAGGACAGCCCTATCCTGCAATCAGGGCTCGGGTCGCCGCCTCGACATCGCTTTGCCGCATCAGGCTCTCGCCTACCAGAAAGGTCTGCACGCCGCTGCCCGCCAGACGCACGCAGTCGGAATGGCGGTTGATCCCGCTTTCGCCGACGAGCAACGTGCCTTCGGGCGCAAGCGGGGCGAGGCGTTCGGTGGTGGCGAGGTCAGTGGTGAAGGTCTTGAGGTTGCGGTTGTTGACCCCGATCAACCGCGAGCGCAGCGCGTGGGCGCGTTCCATCTCGGCCTCGTCGTGCACTTCGACCAGCACATCCATTCCGCGCTCCAGTGCAGCGGCCTCGATTTCCGCCATCGTGCTATCGTCCAGCGCGGCGATGATGATCAGGATCGCATCCGCCCCGATGCTGCGCGCCTCGGCCACCTGCCATGGGTCGACCATGAAGTCCTTGCGCAGGACGGGGAGGCTGCAACTCGCGCGCGCCTCGACCAGGTAGTCCTCATGCCCCTGGAAGTAAGGGGCATCGGTCAGCACCGAGAGACAAGCCGCCCCGCCGCGCTCGTATTGCATCGCGTGCTCGTGCGGACGGAAATCGGCCCGGATCAGACCCTTGGAGGGGGATGCCTTCTTGATCTCGGCGATCAGCGCGAAGCCGGTTGCGGCCTTGGCTTCGAGCGACTTGCGAAAGCTGCGGGGGGCGGTCTGTTCCGAGGCGCGGGAATCGAGATCGGCGATCGTCGCGTGCGTCTTGCGGTCGGCAACCTCATCGCGCTTGGTTGCGCAGATTTCGTCGAGCTTGTTCATTGGGGCGCCTATGGCGCAATTTTTTGCGCGCACAAAGGCACTAAGGCACAAAGAAGGGGGGGTAGGCGCGAAGCGCCTTGCCAAGTTTCGACTATAACCTTTCGTGCACCCAATGCGGTTGAAGGCCTGTTGCCACAGGCAAAACTTCTTGGTGGCTTTGTGCCTTAGTGCGCGAAAATCTACTTCGCCATTGCGATCCACCGCGCCAGCAGCCTCTTCGCCGCGCCGCTATCGAGTGCCTCGGCCGCCATCGCCACACCTTCGGCCCAATCCTCCGAGCGGCCTGCGACCAACAGGGCAGCCGCCGTGTTGAACATCACCGTGTCGCGATAGGCACCACGCTCGCCTTCGAGCAGTGCGGCGAGGGCGCGGGCGTTGTGCGCCGGATCACCGCCGCGGATCGCTTCGAGCGGGGCGTGTTCCAGCCCCGCCATGGAGGCAT
>JBGSPZ010000337.1:0-2413 GCA_041738375.1 Parerythrobacter sp.
CAAAGAACGGCGGCCTGCGCCGCTTGCGATGCGCGTGCTTGTGGCCGGGGTCGGGCGGGGCGGTGCTGGCACATGCGGTCATCCGCCAGTGTTGAGCAAATTTGCGGCGTGTAGGAAAATGGTTTGCTACCACCGGTTCGCCTAGGGGAGCATAAATTGCTCGTAATCCAAAGTTTGGTTCAATAGGCTCAATGAATGAAACACGCCGAACTTCGAGCTATCGTTCACAACGTAGCTGACTCGATTGCGAGCGGCATTGGGTTGCTCATCGGCTACTATGAGATGGACGTAATTGGGGAAGCAGCACGCTCGGATGACGCAGTTCTCGTGATCGACATTCTTGAAGGTTGCGTAACCAAAGGAACCGCTTCGGAGGACCTTTCAAAGGCAATCATTCTCTATCGGGACGCCCTTGCGCGACTGTGTGCAAAGGCAGGCGGTTCCGTTGAAGAGTTGCACGAAGCATCGATTGGCTTCTCATCCGATGTGCTCGGCCACCAATTCGTTGTTACAATCGAGGATAATTGGGGCGGGCGGTCGACAACCAAATATGCCGGACTTCCGGGAAAGCGCCCGAAAGTGATGGACTCTCTCGGAAGGCTTCGACCGATGCCAAGTAAGCGCTAGCGGAACTGCTGCATGGCGATGCGGGCCTCCCTCAATCTTGAGCAAATCCGCAGCGTGTAGGAAAATGATGTGCGCGGTGAGAGCCACTGAGCGCCATTTCCCCAATGACCGGAATGAGGGTGGAAAGCGGACATTTCCGTCAGTATGCTGCGAAAATGGGGAGTGCTTTAATTTTTCGGCCAATATTTGGCCTACTTCTGGCCCTTGCTGGCTCGGCTTGCGGTAGCGCGTCGTCGGAGAGGGCAGTCACAGTGGACGAGTTCATAGCCCAAATAGATCAACTGAACGGCAAAACAGTGAGTGTCACCGGGTATCTCGGGGAGTGCTACGTATATAGTTGCTCCCTTTACCGCAGCAAGCAGGAGTCTGACGACGTAGACCGCGCGATGTCTGCTATGCGCGCTGCTCTAGATGAAGGCGTCACAGACGTATCCGGGTTTCCATTTCCTAGTCATCCAGCTGTCTCCATTGGTTCTGGATCACAGTTCTTCGAGATGCTCACCGACTTTTACGCAGGCGGGTATGTGGTAGTTACCGGCAAGGCCAGTAATCGATGTCGTTCCGAAGGACGGGCCTGCTTCGACAGGGGCGGCGACCTCGATCCGGTCGCAATCCGGTCAGCATCCACGTCGTCCTAAAGGAGTTGCGTGGTTAGGAGCGTCCGCAATGGGATCGTTAGCGGACTTGTTTAATCTGCCTTCCCACCCGCACCCGGCCCCGCCAGCAGCTTCGTGCCCTGCTCCTTGAAGCCCTTGGCGATCATCGGCTCTACAAAGCCCAGCATCATCGGCAGCTGCACCTCGAACACCATCTGGCCGTCCTCGACATCGACGTGGCCCTGGACCGTCTGGCCCATCGCGCCGATCGACAGCGCGAGGCGGTCCTCGTTCACCCAGTCGCTTTCCATCGTCGCGCCGGGGAAGGGGATGTGGTCGATGATTTCGCCGGTGCGTTCGCGCAGGCGGCGGCGGACTTCCTCGCGCGGGAGGTTGTGGGGTACCGCGACGCGCATCAGTTGCCCGCGTCCGGCGCGTCGATCTCGCCGCCGTAGCGGTAGTCGAGATAGCGGTGCTTGATCGCCAGATCGTCGAGCGAGCCTTCGGCCAGTTGCCGGGTCACGCTGTCGATTTCCTTGCTGATCTTGCTCAGGCTGTCGGTCAGCTGCTCGTCGGGCGAAGCGCCCGCGCGTTTTTCGCCGCGCAGGTGGCGCGGGATCTTCTGGTAGCTGTCGACCGTCTCGGGCAGCACCTCGCCCACCAGCTTGCGCACTTCGCGCGTCGCCGGATGGTCCTGGTCGACCGTTTCGAGCTGGAGGCCCAGCGCATCGAGCTGGACGCCCATATCCTCGACGATCCGCGCGGCGGGGGCGGGCAGGGCGAGGCGCTGGTTCTCCAGCCACAGCTCGGTTCGCCCGACCATCTGCCGCACATCGCCCTTGTTGAGATCGGCGCGTTTGGGCACCTTCATCTTGGGGAAAATGCCCAGCGTGCCGGTGGCAACGAGGATCGCTATCACGGTGATCAGCACGCCCCAGAAACCGATCCCGTTGAGGATCATACCCGCGAAACTCGCCGCGACGAGGATGGCGAAGGTGGCGAGCAGCACGCGCACCAGCTTGCGCATCAGATGCTGCGATTTGAGGCTGGCCGAACCCTGCCCGATCGAGCGCGCGCGGCGGTGGCGGCCGCCTTCGCGGTTGTCGCGCAGCACCATGGCGCTGTCCTGCAATATGCGGTCGCTGTCTCGGGTCAGGTCGTTCATTTCTATTCCTCCCCTCCCTGGAGGG
>JBGSPZ010000373.1:0-1979 GCA_041738375.1 Parerythrobacter sp.
AGCTCTTCGGCGTGCTGGGTCGGGCTGAGGAACTGGATGCTGGCCCACAACAACGGCAGTTCGCTGTCGAGCTGCATCGCGTCGATCGCCGCGCCCAGCGCGACCCCGCCCATCACATGCGGCGCGCCCTCGGGCCCGGCGGTCGCGGGCAAGGTCACGGGAAGGATGTATTCGCCCTGCCGGTTGCCCGGCACCACGCGCCAGAAAGGATAGCCCGCGACGCTCACCTTACGGCCGTCACAACCGCGGCAGCGTGACGCCGCGCTGGCCCATGTATTTGCCCGCGCGATCCTTGTAGCTCGTCTCGCAGCGTTCGTTGCCTTGCAGGAAAAGGAACTGGCACGCGCCTTCGTTGGCATAGATCTTGGCCGGCAAGGGCGTGGTGTTGGAGAACTCCAGCGTCACATGGCCTTCCCAGCCCGGCTCCAGCGGGGTCACGTTGACGATGATCCCGCAGCGGGCATAGGTGCTCTTGCCGAGGCAGATCACCAGCACATCCTCCGGCACGCGGAAATACTCCACCGTGCGGGCGAGCGCGAAACTGTTGGGCGGGATGATGCAGACCTCGGTCTCGCGGTCGACGAAGCTTTTGGGATCGAACTGCTTCGGGTCGACCACGCTCGAATCGACATTGGTGAAGATCTTGAACTCGGGTGCGACCCGTGCGTCGTAGCCGTAGCTCGACAGGCCGTAGCTGATCACCCCCTCGCGCCGCTGCGCCTCGACGAAAGGCTCGATCATGCCATGGTCGAGCGCCTGCGTGCGGATCCATTTATCGGAAAGAATCGCCATGGGACGGTGATTCCCGATGGCCGGGACCGGGGCAAGCGCCGTGCGATGCTTGTCCCCGTCAATGCGCCATCACTTGAGGCCCGGGTTGAGCCCCTTCACATGGTCGAGCCATCTTTTCGGCTTGCGCAGCATGTCCTTCGGATAGCTCACCTTGAGCCCGACGATCTGCGCCATCGCGCCGACGAAGTGGATGCAGTTGCGCTTGTCGAGGTCGTAATACTTGCCCGGCGCATTGCGCCACGCGCTCACCTCGTCGCGGATTTTCCAGTACTGCGCATCGCTCAGCTTCACGGTGAAATGCCGCTTGGTCTGTTTGATGTAGTCCGCCTTCTCGACCATGATGTCGTGCGCGACCGGACCTTGCAGGATGGCGGGGGTGACTTCCTTGGCGGTGAAGCCGTAGTTCTCGTTCACCGCCTTGCCGCTCTTGTCGAGCGTGCCCTTCATCAAGATGAAGGCGTGCGGATATCGCCCGCTGAACAGCCCGCCGCCATAGCTGTGAAAGCTCAGTTCGACCGCCGCCGACGCGGGGAGCGACCACAGCGCGGCAAACAGGGCGAGGAGGAGCGCGACCGGTCTGTGCATGTGCGCTCCCTAGCCCGATCCGGCCTCAGCTCGCAAGCAGGCTGGCATTGCCCCCGGCGGCGGTGGTGTCGATGCTGACCACCCGCTCGCTGGCGAAGCGCGCGACATAATGCGGCCCCCCCGCCTTCGGCCCGGTGCCCGACAGCCCGTCGCCGCCGAACGGCTGGCTTTCGACCACCGCCCCGATCTGGTTGCGGTTGACGTAGAAATTGCCCACCCGCGCCTTCGACTCGACGAGCTCGCGCACCGCATCGATCCGGCTGTGAAGACCGAGGGTGAGGCCGTATCCGGTGGCATTGATATCGTCGACCACCCGCTCCAGCTCGTCCGCCTTGAACCGCGCGACATGCAGGATCGGACCGAAATTTTCGCGCTTGAGGTCGAGGATCGAATCGAGCTCGATGATCGTCGGCGCGACAAAGCATCCAGCGCCCGTCCCCTTGGGCAGCTTGCGCTGCCAAACGGTGCGCCCGGCTTTTTTCCGCCGCGCGACATGGCGGTCGAGCGCGGCCTTGGCATCGGGGTCGATCACCGGGCCGACATCGGTGGTGAGGTCCGCCGGGTCGCCGATCTGCAGCACTTCGAACGCGCCGCGGATCATC
>JBGSPZ010000439.1:0-2933 GCA_041738375.1 Parerythrobacter sp.
GACTGGTGGTCGAACCCGGCGGAGCCGCCGCGCTCGCCGCCGCGCTGGCGGGGAAGGTTCCGCTCGACGAGGACACCGTCATCATGCTCACCGGCGGAAACACCGACGCGCCGAGTTATGCCGCGACGCTCGCTTCGACAATCTAGTTGCAATTGACAATCTAACTGGCGCGCCGCACTCTCACGCCACAGATCGAGGGAGGGAAACTCATGCAAGCTCAAATGCTCGCGCCGGCGGCGGTGCTCGTACTGTGGTCGCTGATCGTGCTGTTCTGGATGGCCGGGACCCGGTTACCGGCGATAAGCAAGTCGGCTGGCGGCTTGAAAGATGCCAAGCCCGGTGGACGCGGAGTGGATCTGGAAGGTGTGCTGCCGGACAAGGTCAACTGGAAAGCGCACAACTACGCCCACCTGATGGAGCAGCCGACGATCTTCTATCCCACCGTGCTGATCCTCGCGCTGATGGGCGCAGGCCAGGTCGATGTGGTGCTGGCGTGGGCCTATGTCGCGCTGCGCATCGTCCACTCGGTCTATCAGGCGACGATCAATGTGGTCGGCGTGCGGTTCCTGATCTTTCTCGTTTCGACGCTATGCCTGCTGGCGCTGGCGGTGCGTGCGGTGATCGCGACGGTCTTCGCCGATCCGACGGCGGTGATGGTATGATCAGGGCAGAAATCCTCCAGCCGGTCGTCGCGCTCGCGATCTGGACCATGGTGATGTGGGTGTGGATGTACGCCACCCGTATCCCGGCGATGTCGAAGGCGAAAATCGATGCGGCAAAAATGGTCGGCTCGACCGGAGCCAGCCTGCGCGAGCAATTGCCCGACAAGGTCAGCTGGAAGGCGGACAATTACAACCACCTGCACGAAGCGCCGACGGTGTTCTACGCGATTGCGCTGGTGCTCGCAATGATCGGCCTGGGCGACGGGATGAACGCGCTGCTGGCGTGGATCTACGTCGGGCTGCGGGTGGCGCATTCGCTGGTGCAGACGACCTCCAACCGCGTGCTGGTGCGCTTCGTGCTGTTCGCGCTGTCGAGCCTGGTGCTGATGGCGCTGATTTTGCACGCCAGCATCAGCGTGTTCGATCTGCACGGGTAGCGTCTGCTCCTTCGAGACGCTTGGCCCTTCAAAAGGCTCAGGACCTCGCTCCTCAGGATGAGCGGATTTGTTGATTGCTTTCTCTTAGCCGGGAGAACGAGCGATCCAGCCAAAACCCGCTCATCCTGAGGAACCGAAGCCGCAGGCTGAGGTGTCTCGAAGGACGCAGACCTACGCCGCCGCGTGCGCGTGACCGTCGCGGTCCACCGCGAGATTGGCTAGGAACCGCTCTCCGTCCAGCGCTGCCATGCAGCCCATGCCCGCCGCTGTCACCGCTTGGCGATAGACCTGGTCGGTCACGTCGCCCGCCGCGAACACGCCGGGGATCACCGTCTTGGGCGTGCCCGGTTCGACCAGCAGATAGCCTGCGTCGTCCATCGGCAGCTTGCCCTTGAACAGCTCGGTGGCAGGCGCATGGCCGATCGCGACGAAGGCCCCGTCGACCTCCAGCGTGCTCGCCTCGCCGGTGACGGTGTCGGTCAGCGCCAAATGCGTCAGCCCCGCGCCCGCCGGATCGCCCTCGAAGCTCGCCACCGCCTTGTTCCACAGCACCGTGATGTTCGGGTGGTTGAGCAGGCGCTCCTGCAGGATTTTCTCTGCGCGCAGGCTGTCGCGGCGGTGGACCAGCGTCACGTCCTGCGAATGATTGGTGAGGTAGAGCGCTTCTTCCACCGCGGTGTTGCCGCCGCCGATCACCGCGACCTTCTTGCCGCGATAGAAGAACCCGTCGCAGGTCGCGCAGGCGGAGACGCCCTTTCCGCCCAGCTCCTGCTCGCCCGGCGCGCCGAGCCACTTGGCCTGCGCACCGGTGGCGATCACCAGCACGTCGCCGAAATACTCGTCGCCGCTGTCCCCCACCGCGCGGAAGGGCGAGCCGCCGCCGAGATCGACCGAGACGATGGTGTCCCACATCATCCGCGTGCCGACATGCTCGGCCTGTTTCTGCATCTGCTCCATCAGCCATTGGCCCTGCACGACATCGGCGAAGCCGGGATAGTTCTCGACATCGGTGGTGATGGTCAGCTGCCCGCCGGGCTGGAGGCCCTGCACCACGATCGGCTCCATCATCGCGCGCGCGCCATAAATCGCGGCGGAATATCCCGCCGGGCCGGAGCCGATGATGAGCATCTTGGTGCGATGGGTAGCCATGGAGAGTGCTTTCGAACTGCGGGTCTGATGGCCCGATGTGGTTATGCCTCGACGAGGTGCAAGCGCAGCGCCTCGCGCTTCGCTTCGTCGACCCCAAGCACGTCTTTCAGGAACGCGTCGAGGGAGCCGTATTGCGCTTCCACAGCTTTGCGCATGGCGGCGAGGTAGCGTTCGTCCACCCCCATCAGCACGCGGATAGTGTCGTCCGAGATATCGCCCCATTTAGCCCGCACCGCGACCGCGCCGGCAGCAACCCGCGCCTCGATATTGCCTGCGGTGTTGGTCAGAAGGAAATCTTCCATCGCATCGTCCGGGTGGACGCCCAATGCATGGTGCAGCAATGCGACCGCCATGCCGGTGCGGTCCTTGCCCGCGAGGCAATGGACGAGGCTCGCGCCGCCCCCCTCTTCCGGCCCCTTGGCCAGCGCATCGAAATAGAGGCGCATGACATGCAGCACCGGCTCGCGCTGCGGCAGACGGGCATACAGCGCCTCCATTTTTCCGTGCGCAGTTTCGACGTCGAGCGCGCCTTCCGCTGCCTCGACATGCGGCGCAAGTGCGGCGGTCTCGCCGTCGTAAAACAGCACAGCGGCTGCGAAATCCGCCGACCGGCGGCAGGGGTAGCTGCTTCGCTCGCTCCGCCCGCGGAAATCGACCACATGGCGCAGGCCGAGCGCGAGCTGAA
>JBGSPZ010000054.1:0-4568 GCA_041738375.1 Parerythrobacter sp.
GGCCGAACCCAGCCTCGACACCCGGCGTGCCTGCGCGTTCCAGAGCGCGCGCGGCTTTGGCGGAGAGACCTTCTGCCAGCGCGTCGTCACGCCACTGCCCGAACGTAAGGGCACCCGTTGCGACGGCAAGCGCGCCGGCAAGGATTGCGATGGAAGGGCGAAGCGACATGGCGTTGCCTTAGCCATGCCCGCCTGCATCGCAAAGACCCTAGAGCAAAGCTTTCGTCAGCCTCCGTTCCGAGGCTCCTCGAGACTGTCGGCGACGCCCACCAGCTTGCGGAATTCCTGGCGGTAGAAATCGCCCTGGCTGCCCGCGAGCCGTTCGATGTCGTCGAAGCCGAAATTGCCGAGCAGATTGTCCGCCCGCAGCTTCTGCCCGAAGGCAGCGACGGCCACAGCGAAAGCGAAATCGCCGGTCGGGATCTGCGCGGAGCGGACCTGGCTCGCCGGGACGACGGTGGTAATCAGTTTCGACGTGTCGCCGTCGGGCAGCTTGTAGCGCAGCTTGACGAAGGCTGCCTCGCTCGAAAGCTCCTGCGCCGCGCTGGACAGCGAGGTTTCGTAGCGCCGCTGCTCGATCCAGCCGGTCTTGCCCGCCGGGACGATCTCGTAGATCGCGGTCACCTGGTGTCCGGCCCCGATATCGCCCGCATCGACCTTGTCGTTGTTGAAGTCCTCTTCGCGCAGCGCGCGGTTCTCGTAGCCGATCAGGCGGTACTGGCTGACCACCGCAGGGTTGAACTCGACCTGGATTTTCACGTCCTTGGCGATGGTGAAGATGGTCGAGCCCATCTCCTCGCCCAGCACCTTGCGGGCTTCCAGCGCGCTGTCGATATAGGCGTAGTTGCCGTTCCCCTTGTTGGCGAGCTGCTCCATCAGCGCATCGTTGATGTTGCCGGTGCCGAAGCCGAGGGTGGTCAGGGTGATTCCGCTGGCGCGCTTTTTCTCGATCATTTCGACCAGCTGGTCGCGGTCCGAGATACCGACGTTGAAATCGCCGTCGGTGGCGAGGATCACGCGGTTGACCCCGCCCTCGATCCGGTTTGCCTCGGCGATGCGATAGGCGAGCTCGATCCCCGCGCCGCCGGCGGTCGACCCGCCCGCGCTGAGCTGGTCGATCGCGTTGCGGATTTCCGCCGGGTTGCTGGTCGCGTCGAGCACCAGCCCGGCGGCTCCGGCGTAAACAACGATCGAAACCTTGTCCTTGCTCGTCAGCTGGTTGGCGAGGCCGGTGAGCGCGGTCTTGACCAGCGGGAGCTTGTCCGGGCTGTTCATCGATCCCGAAACGTCGAGCAGGAACACGAGGTTGGCCGGCGGGCGGTTGTCCTGCGGCAAATCGTAGCCGCGCAGGCCGATGCGCATCAGGCGGGTATCGGGGTTCCACGGGGTGACCGCGAGGTCGGTCGAAACGCTGAACGGTGTCTCGCGCGTATCGGGTTTGGCGTAGTCGTAGCGGAAATAGTTGATCAGCTCCTCGGTCCGAACCGCTGCGCGAGGAGGGATCTGGCCCTGCGTGAGGAACCGACGTGCATTGGCATAGGCACCGGTATCGACATCGACCGAGAAGGTGGAAACCGGCTCGGCGGCAGCGATCTTGACCGGGGAAACTTCCTCGCCGTCATAGACCTCGCGGCCCGGATCGGTCGCGACCATCACGGGGGGTACGAAATAGCGATACTCCTCCGTCGTTGGCCTCGTGCTGGTTGCGCTGGCGGGAACTTCGGCGTCGACGACGGCCACGGCCGAGGCGTATCCCGTCATGACCGGAGCCGGCGGTGCCATCAGCATCGGTGCCGCAACCTTCCGGTCGCGGGGTTCCTCGCGGCCGACGCGGGCGCCGGTTACCACGACCGCTCCGTCCTCCGATCCCGGGACGGGCTTTGCCGCTTCGCCCCCTGCCGTCGAGGCAATCTCCGGCTGCTGCTTCGTGGCGCAGCCCGCCACCATGGCCACCATCGATACGGCGAAGAAAAGACGTCCCACCTGCATGTCGTCACTCCCATTTCAGTCCCACGATGTAACATCGTCTCACGCCGTGAATGTCGACTGAACGTTTCGTACATGGGATGGAATGCCATGGGTGTGGGACCCACGATCCGGGTCTGGCCTATGTTTCGGGCGCGGGAGTGCCGCCGATGTTCTTGCGGAACAGCACCCGGTCCTCGGGGCCGAAACCCTTGTGCCAGATGACGTATCCGTAGGTGCAGACGATCGCCGGGATGCCGACCAGCAGTTCGACCCATTCGGGCGCGAAGGTGAAGGCGAAGCCGACGAGCACCGCCGGCCCGGTCGCCCACACCAGGCCCAGGCGCAAATTGCCCACCGGTGCACCCAGCAACCGCTTCAGCAGCATGGCCTTCACCAGACTGGAGACGGCGAGCGAGAGGAACAGCGCCGCTGCTGCACCCGCTGCGTTGAAGCCTTCGTCGAAGCCGAAGTGCCGAACCAGCAGGATGAGCGAGACGGTGAGCGCCGCCTGCAGCGTGATGATGCCGAGCGAAATCGCGAGGTTCCGCTTCTTTGCAATATAGACCAGCACGCTTTCCGAGACGACCGCCATCGACGCGACCACCTCTGCCATCAGCAGGAAGGCGAGCGCGCCGGTGCCGCCGACGATGGCCGGGCCACCCAGACCCATCACCGCCTCTCCGGGGATCGTCAGCGCCAGCGCGATGCCCAGCTGGATCGCGATGATCCAGAAGCCGACTTGCCTCACCTGCGCGGCAATCGTGCCGAGATCGCCGGTCTGGAGATTCTTGGTGATGACCGGGGCAAGGATGGGTTCGAAGCTGCTCTTGAGCTTCTGCGGCAGGCTGGCGATTTCCTTGGCGAAGAAATAGATCGCCACCGCCTTGGGCGAGGTGAACTGGCCAAGCAGGAACAGGTCGAGCAGCCGGGTCCCGCGCTCGATCACGTCGGCGCCGACCAACGGCAGCGAGCGCAGCGACATCCGGCCCAGATAGTTCGCCCGCGGCCTCCAGCCGCGCGGCAGGCCATAGGTGCGCAGGAACGACCACAGCGCCGTCAGGAAAGCGGCGTAGATCGAAGCGACGAAGGCCAGCACCAGCCCGCCGGCGCCGATCGCGGGGATGAAGAAAAACACGCCCGCAGCGATCGATTTGGTCCACGGTTCGACTAGTGCTCGCGCGCGCACGGTGGTCGCGATGTCGTAGCGGCAGGCTTGCGCGGCGAGCAGGATTTCGGTCAGCGCAAAGGCCGGGATCGCGGCGAGGATCCACATATCGAATTCGCTGTTGGTCCCGCTCGGGAACATGAGCACCGGAAATGCCAGCAACAGCAGGACCATCGGGACAGCGACGACCAGCGATGCGAGCATGCCGTCATAGACCAGATTGGTCGCCGACTGCTCGCCATCCTCGGCACCTTGGGTCAGTCGCTGCGCCAGCCCACGCTTCTCGCCCATCGCGCAGACCAGCACCACGATGTCGATCATCACCAGCGCCGGGACGAAGCGGCCCATTTCCTCGACCCCGTAGAGGCGGTAGCCGATAAACAGGAATGGCACGTTGCCGAGCAGGCGCAGGACGAAGCCCAGCGTGTTGTCACGCCCGCCCTTGGCGAGCGCGGCCATGTCGTCGCTGCCCCTGGCCGGTTCCGGCGTGGCAGATTGTTCGATCGCGCTCAAGCCGGCAGCCCTATTCGGCCTTGAGCGGGCGCGAGAGCAGGCCGGCGACCACTGTCTTCGCATCGGCACCCTGGAGCAAGGCGTTGACCGCCTCGACAATCGGCATGCGCGCTCCTTGTTTGACAGCGAGTTCGTGCAGGATGGGGGCGGTGAAGGCTCCTTCGGCCACTGTGCGGCGGTCCGCCATCAGTTCGGCCGCCGACTTCCCTTCGCCCAGCGCCTTGCCGAGCGAGAAATTGCGGCTCGAGGTCGAGGAACAGGTCAGCACGAGGTCACCCAGGCCGGAGAGACCTGCCAGCGTCACCCGCTGCGCGCCCAGTGCATCGCCGAAACGCTGCATCTCGGCATAGCCGCGCGCGATCAGCGCGGCGCGTGCGTTCTGGCCCAGGCCAAGGCCATCGACCACCCCGCAGGCAATGGCGAGCACGTTCTTGACCGCGCCGCCGATCTCCGCCCCGATCACGTCGTCGGAGTAATAGGGCCGGAATTGCGGGCGCGCGATGACGGGGGAAAGGCGTTCCCACTGTTCCTCGCCGCCGCTGCAGGCGAGGGTCACGGCGGTGGGCAGACCGGCGGCAACCTCATGCGCAAAGGTCGGCCCGGAAAGGATCGCGATAGCGCTCTCGCCCGCAACCTCGGCGGCGACATCGTTCATCATCCGCCCCGTCCCGGCCTCGATTCCCTTGCTGCACAACACCAGATCGCGCGGCGGGTGGGATAATTTCGCGACGATCCCGGCAAGATGCTGCGCTGGGGTCACCGCCAGCAGCGTGTCGCACCCGGCCAGATCGGCCAGGTCGCCCGTGGCGCGGATGCCCGGTGCCAGATCGGCCGAAGGCAGAAACAGCGAATTACGATGCGCGGAGTTGATCTCCGCGACCACGTCAGGCTCGAGCGCCCACAGCAGCACGCCGCGCCCGTC
>JBGSPZ010000056.1:0-1677 GCA_041738375.1 Parerythrobacter sp.
CCCGCGTTCAGCCGGTCGTCGGGCTTGACCCGCCCGCCGTCGACCCGCACCTGCCCGGTGCGCGCCCAGCGGCTGATGGTGGCGAAGCCGATCTGCGGCAAATGGCGTTTGAACCAGCGGTCGAGCCGGATGCCGTCGTCGTCTTCGCCAACGGTGAACTGGCGGACTTCGCTCGATGCGCCCTGAGCCTGTCCAATTGTCATGCTGCAAGCCTCATTGCGATCAGCCCGATATAGAGGCCGGCGAGCCCCGCCAGCACCGAGACCAGCGCATAGGTCATCGCGGGGGCGATCTGCCCGCGCTCGATCAGCAGCATCATCTCGAGGCTGAAACTGGAAAAGGTGGTGAACCCGCCGAGCAGGCCGACCCCCAGCAGCAGGCGCATCTGCTCACCGCCCGCGCCCTGCCGCGCCATCCATCCTGCGAGCAGCCCCATCAGCAGGCTGCCGACGACATTGACAGTCAGCGTGGCCCAGGGGAATGCGGTCACCGTCTTGGCCCCCAGCCAATGGGTCATCAACCGGCCGGTCTGGTGACGCAGCACGGCACCGATCGCGCCGCCAAGGGCGACGTTGGCCGTTGCGGCGAGGGGGGAAAGCGAGGACATGGCGGCTCCCTTAGACGCGAGTTGCCTCAAGGGAAAGCCGCTCAAAGCCTTGCAAATCGGGCGCGATTCGACTAGGTGCGCCCCAGTTCGAGCCGATCCGGAACGGATTCGGCCCGTTTTCCGTTGTATTTATAACGGTGTATCCCGCGCTTATGCGGGCTCTGGCCGGTTGCTGTGAGGTAGTGGATTTTATGCAGATCATCGTTCGCGATAACAATGTCGACCAGGCCCTGCGCGCGCTCAAGAAGAAGCTGCAGCGCGAAGGGGTGTATCGCGAAATGAAGCTGCGCCGCCACTTTGAAAAGCCGAGCGAGAAGCGCGCCCGTGAAAAGGCCGCCGCCGTACGCCGCGCCCGCAAGATGGAGCGCAAGCGGATGGAACGCGACGGCACCAAGTAAGACAGCTTGAACCCACAGCATTGTTGAGCCATCAGGGCGCGGACGTGATTCCGCGCCCTTTTGCTTGTGCGCACGACCATACAGGACCCGACCCATGACCGAAGTCACCCGCGTTCCGATCCAGCCCATCGCCAAGGGCTCGCTGACCAAGCTGTGGCTCGGGGTGATCCTCGCCGTGCTGGCGGGCGCAGGTCTGGCGTGGGCGGCGGTCCCGGCGGGGGTCGAGGTCAAGGCGCTGACCGAAGGCACCGGCCCGAGCCCGGGTGCAACCGACGTGGTGCTGATCAACGACACCGGCAAGCTGGCGGACGGCACGGTGTTCGACGAAGGGCAGGCTGTCCCGCTCCAGCTCGACCAGATGATCCCCGGCTTCAGCGAAGGCGTGGTGAAGATGAAGAAGGGCGGCAAGTACGAACTGACCATTCCGTCGGACAAGGGCTACGGCGCGGAAGACAAGCGCAATCCGCAGACCGGCGAGGTCGTGATCCCCGGCGGTTCGGACCTCGTGTTCGAAGTCGAGCTGCTCGAATTCATGAGCGCCGAGGATTACCAGATGCGGATGCAGATGATGCAGCAGATGATGCAGCAGCAACAGCAGGACGGTGGCGCGCCTGGAGGTGCCCCCGGCGGCGCTCCCGGTGGTGCCCCGCAAGGCGCTCCGCAAGGTGCACC
>JBGSPZ010000075.1:0-3149 GCA_041738375.1 Parerythrobacter sp.
TCGGGCGCGCGATCGTCAGCTGGCCGGTGGGCGAGACGGTCGGCTGGCGGGCCGGGCCCTTTGTCGAGATGCCCCAGCCGCAAGTGCGCGATGGATACCAATATCTCGAAATCGGCGTTCCGATCGCCAAGCGCGAGGACATGCCGGCCGATGCGCCTTCGCGTTATCGCGCTGCACCTCTGCTGAGGGTAGGCAGTTTCGAAAGCTGGCAGGATCTGTCCGCCGTCATGGAGCCGCATTTCACCTCGGCGGCGAAGCTCGTACCCGGCGGTGAGGTGGAAGCGCTTGCCGAAGCTATCATGGCGAAGACGCAAGATCCGCGCACCCGGGCGGCGCTGGCGACCCAGCTGGTGCAGGACGAGGTGAGCTACCTGCTCGACGGGCTGGACGGGGGCAATTACCTGCCCCAGGCGGCGGAAGACACCTGGGCCAAGCGGTATGGCGACTGCAAGGCGAAGTCCGTCCTGCTGCTCTCGCTGCTCCAGCACATGGGGATCGACGCCAATGTTGTCCTTGTGTCGACCCGCGGCGGCGATGCCATGCCTGAGCTATTGCCCCTGCCAGCCAATTTCGATCACATGATCGTGCGCGCGACGATTGGCGGGACTGCCTACTGGCTCGACGGGACCAGCACCGCGACCCGGGTGGGCAATATGGGCGAAGTTCCGCCGTTCTACTACGCCTTGCCGTTGCTCGCAGGCGGATCGGACCTGGTGCCGATGACCGACCGCCCGCTCGATCATTACGATATTGCGATGACCATGACGCTCGACCAGACAGCGGGTGTCGATTTGCCCATGCTGTTCGAAATGCGCTTCGACTTCGGTGGGCCGGCGAGCGCACAGTTCGAAAAAATCGTCGATGAAAGCGATCCGGAGACGCTGAAGCAGATCAGGAGCAGCTTCGGCCAAGGACAGTTCGCCGGTGGTCAGGTGACGGATCTCGACATCGCCTATGACGACGAAAAGGCGCTCGGAACGATCACGCTCAAGGGTGTCGCCGATGCCGACTTCGCGTTCGAGGATGGCAAGGTCACGTCCGACATCGGGATCGCTACCGGCGAAGTGACCTTCGCACCCAATCGTGCTCGCCCGATCTGGCGCGACATACCCGTCGCGACCGCCGGTCCGAGCCGCAATCGCTATGAAATCGAGATCATCCTGCCGGATGGCGGAGTGGGCTACCGGCTCGAGGGTACCCCCGCGTTTGAAGACAGCTATGCCAACACCCGCATCACCCGGAACGCCTCGCTCACAGATGGGAGAGTCCGGGTGGTCGAGGAAGTTACAGCGGGTCTCGGTGAAGTTGCGGTGGCGGACATTCCTGCCGCCCGCCGCAATGCCCTGCGCATTTCCAAAGCCAACCTGTCGGTCGATGCTCCGGCGACGGTGAAATGGCGCTGGGAACTCGGCGACGCCGAAATGCGCACGCGTACAGCGAAGGCGCGTGCCGCCTATACCAAGGTCGTCGACGAGGCCGAACCGGACGACTTCGGTCCGTTGCTGTCCCGCGCGGGATTCCTATACTCGATCTACGATTTTGCGGGCGCGGTGGAGGACTACAGCAAGGTAATAGCCGAAGAACCGGACGCCTAACTCTATCTCACGCGGGCTGATGCGCTTGTCTCGCTAGGGCGACTGGACGAAGCGGCGAGAGACATCCAGGCCGCTTACGAACTCGATCCGGACAACGGCACAGCCTATTATCAGGCGGAGGTTCTTGCCCGGCTTGGCCGCACCGGCGAAGCAATCGAATTGCTCGATACATTGCCTGTCGGCGACGACGACCTCGATGCGTTCACCGACAGCCGCGCAACCGTGCTCGGGATTGCCGGGCAGGTGGAGTCCGGTCTGCTGATGCTGGAGGAGCGGCTGGTCGAAAAGGATGACAGTTCGACCCTGCTCAACGCCGATTGCTGGTATCGCGGCCTGCACAAGGTGGCGCTCGAAAATGCGATCGACCAGTGCACCCGCGCCGTCGAACGTGCTGAGTATCCCGCAGGCGTGCTCGATAGCCGCGCTTTGGTCCATTACCGCATGGGCAATGCGGATGCCGCTCTGGCGGATCTCGACGCCGCGCTCAAGCTTCAGCCGGGACTCTCGAACTCGCTCTACCTCAAGGGCATCATCTTGCTGGAACAGGGCAAGGGGGAGGGCCGGCAGGCGCTCGACGCGGCTCTGCGCCAGACCCCAGAATTGAAGGATTACTACGCGCTGTTCGGGATCGGCCCGAAGAGCTGACCGGTCAGATCAAGCCTTTCGCCCGGAGCGAGACATGCCCTTGACGGCCGACGATCACATGGTCGTGCACGGTGATGCCCAGCAAGCGGCCCGCTTCGGCAATCCGGTTGGTGATCTGGATGTCCGCCCGGCTCGGTTCAGGGTTGCCGCTCGGATGGTTGTGGACCAGGATCAGGGCGGTCGCGCCGATGTCGAGCCCGCGCCGGATGACCTCGCGCGGGTGGATCGCGGCCTCGTCGATCGACCCGTCCCCGACATGATGATCCTGGATCAGCCGGTTCTGGGTGTTAAGATAGAGCACCCGCACGCGCTCGACATTGAGATGCGCCATGTCGATGGTGAGGTAGTCGATTAGCGCCTGCCAGCTGCCCAGCACCGGTGCATCCTGCACCTCGCTGCGCGCCATTCTGCGGGCGGCGAGCGCGACGCTCTTCAGCGCGGCGGCGCTGCTCTCGCCCATGCCCTTTACATCCTGCAGGGCCTTGGGTTCCGCGTTCAGGACCCGGGCGAGCGTACCGAAACGTTCTAGCAATGCCTTCGCCACCGGCTTGGTGTCGCCCTGCCGGATTGCCGCGAACAGCAGATATTCAAGGACCTCGTAATCGGCCAGCGCTTCCGCTCCCCCGTCGAGCAACCGCTTGCGCAGCCTTTCGCGGTGGCCCGCTCCGCCATGCGCAGATTTCGATTGGTCCGTCTGCGACACGCGGAACCTTGCTCCCCTTCAGGCGCTGCCTATTCGTGAGTGCATTGCCTTTGATGGGCGTTCGGCGCAAGTAGCTGGCGAATGGTCGACAATCCCCCTGACAGCGCCGACGAAGCGGGATTGCCCGCTCCGCCCAAGCGGTTGCGCGGGTGGCGCAGGTTCGGCCTGATCGGGCTGCTCCTGCTCGCGGCGATCCTGCTCGGCCT
>JBGSPZ010000085.1:0-3158 GCA_041738375.1 Parerythrobacter sp.
AATCCACGATGCGGGTGGTTCGGCCACCATCGCCCCGGTCGACCTGACCGAAGGTGACGGGATCGCGCGGCTGGCATCTGCGGTCGCCAGCCGCTGGAACAAGCTCGATACCCTTGTGCTTTCAGCCGCCTACCTGCCGAACCTCACCCCGGTGACGCAGATCGACGCGAAGCAGTTTGCGACGGCGGTGACGACCAACCTGCTTTCGACGCAGGCGTTGCTTGCGTCCTTCGATCCGCTGCTCAAACGCAGCGGCCAGGGGCGCGTAATCGGGCTGACCAGCTCGGTCGGTTCGCAGCCGCGCGCGTTCTGGGCGGCTTACGGGTCGACCAAGGCGGCGTTCGAATCGCTGCTCGACAGCTATGCCGCCGAGGTGGAGAAGATCGGCGGGGTGAAGGTCGCGATTGTCGATCCGGGTGCGACCCGCACGGCGATGCGCGCCAAGGCCTATCCGGGCGAGGACCCGGCCACGGTGAAGGAGCCTGCCCGAGTCGGTGAGCACCTTGTCACCTTGCTCGCTCGCGACTTCGAGACCGGGCATCGCGAGCGCGTGCCGGAATCCGCGTAAGACGCTGGTAAATTCTCCTTAAGCACCCTCGGCAACTCCCGCGAAACCAGATCTGGCCACACTGTGCAAAGCCTCACGCGCACCCGCGCGTTCGGCCTGGTCAGTTTCAACACAGGGTTTTGGGCGATGATGCTGGATTCGACGAATAGCTATCACCTCGCGGCGCAGGAAGATCGCTGCAGCCCGCGCACCAAGCTGATTATCCCGGCCCAGCTGCGTGCATCGGGCGGACGCGCGTTCCAGACCGTGGTGCACGACCTGTCGATTTCGGGCTTCAGCGCGTCGGCCATCAGCCGGATGCACGTCGGACAGCTATGCTGGATCACCCTCCCCGGTCTCGAATCGCTCCAGGCAGAGGTGGTGTGGTGGGAAAACTCGATCGCGGGCTGCGCCTTCAGCGAGCTGCTGAGCCCGATCGTTCACGACAACATCCTGCAACGCTACAGCCCCAGCACGGTCTATCGCAGCACCCTGTAAAGCTGATCAGGGGGCGGGTTTCGGCGCCTTGCCGGCCTTCCGGTCGACCGCCGCCTGGACCGCCTTGTAAAATGCCTCGCGCTCTGCGCCTACTCCTTCCGGATCGGTCGCTGTCGGCCAGTTGCTATTCGAGGCGATTACCAGCTTGCGAGCCGGGTCGATGAAGATGCCCTGCCCGAAGATTCCCTGCGCAGCGTAACTGCCGTCGTCGTAGGTCCACCACTGGAAGCCGTAGCCTTTGCCCGGTGCGCCGATATCGGCCTGCCTGGTGCCCGCCTCGGCCATCCAGCCCTCGGGCAGAATGCTCTCGCCGCCCACTATGGCACCGGACATGATGAATTGCCCGAACCGCGCGAAATCGCGGGTCGAGGCCTGGATGCAGCAGCCGCTGATCTCGTGCCCGGTCGAACCGAGCAGCCAGGTCGCATCCTGCTCCATCCCGAACTGCGACCATACTTTCTCGGACAGATACTCGGCCAGCGGTTTGCCGGTGGCTTCGCTCACCAGCACGCCGATGAGGTTGGTTTCGCCGGTCTTGTAAACCCACTTCTCCCCCGCCGGGGCCTCGCGCGGCAATTTGCGCATGTAGCTGACGGTGGCATCGAGCCCGTCCTCGGCCTTGTGCTCGTTGAACTTGGCGACATCCGAGTTGGGATCGCTGTAATCCTCGTTCCACTTCACGCCCGAAGTCATGGTGAGCAGCTGGCGTACGGTCACGTCGTCATAGGCCGAGCCCTTGAGGCCGTCGATATAGTCGGTCACCTTGTCGTCGAGGCTCTTGATATGGCCGTCCTTGATCGCCGCGCCGACCATGGTCGAGGTCAGGCTCTTGGCGACCGAGAAGCTGGTCCATTTGCCTTCCGGCCCGAAGCCGAGGCCGTATTGCTCGGTCACTACCTTGCCGTCGAGCAGGATAACCATCGCGGCGGTGCGCTGCTTCTTCATATAGGCATCGAGGTCGAGGCCGAGATCGAGCGGCTCGCCCTTTGCCAGTGGATAGACTGTGTCACCCGATTCGATCACCCGTGCCTCGGCCAGCACCGGCAGCGCGTCCATCGCGCGGAACGCGGCATCGCGTTGTTCGACCGACCAGAACAGGACATTCCGGTCCGTCGGCATATGCGCGAGCAGCTCGCGCGTGTCCTTGGGAAGGAGCAACCACACCATCGCTCCGGATACGAGCAGCACGGCCAGCAGGCCGAGAATCCATTTCTTCATTGTCGTTCCCCTCCCGAAAGACCCTATCGCTTGACCAGCGTCACCTGATGGACATCGATGCTGCCGCCGCGAAAGCCGCCTTCGCAATACATCAGGTAATAGCGCCAGAGCCGCTGAAACCGCTCGTCGAAGCCGGCAGGCAGGCGGCCCTTGGCGGCAGCGGCATCGAAGCATTCGCGCCACGCCTTGAGCGTTTCGGCATAGTCGAGCCCGAAATCGTGCTGGTCGTGCCATTCGAGTCCGCGCTGCTCCGCCAGCTGCCGGAACTCGCTGTTGCGGATCAGCATCCCACCGGGAAAGATATAGGCCTGGATGAAGTCGGCGCTGCGCGCATAGGCATCGAACAGCGACTCCTGCATCGAAATGTACTGGATTGCCGCCTTGCCGCCGGGCTTCAGGTTGCGCGCGATGCTGTCCATGAAGGTCGGCCAGTATTCGCGCCCCAGCGCCTCGACCATCTCCACGCTGACGATGGCATCGAACTGCCCGGCCGTGTCGCGATAATCCTGCTTGCGGAATTCGATCGCCGGGTCATGCCGCTCGCGCGCCCATGCAAGCTGTTCGTCCGACAGGCTGATTGCGGTGACATCCATCCCCGCGCGCGAAAAATGGTCCGACAGCGCGCCCCAGCCGCATCCGATCTCGAGCAACGTCCCCGCCCCCTCGAGCCGCTGCGCCAGCGCATCCCATTTTCGGCGCTGCGCCGCCTCGAGATCGTCGCCCCGCTGCCAGATCGCCGAGGAATAGCTCATCGTCGGATCGAGCCACTGGCGGTAAAAGTCGTTGCCGAGATCGTAATGCGCGTGGATATTGCGCGCCGAGCCTTCCCGCGTGTTGCGGTTGAGCCAGTGGGCGAAGCGTGCCGCCCAGCGGAACGGCCCCATGGCGCGCCCGG
>JBGSPZ010000129.1:0-1594 GCA_041738375.1 Parerythrobacter sp.
CGGCTCAATCCGCGCCAGTGCCGGGTGGTCGCGCTGAGCAAGCCGAGCGACGAAGAACGCACCCAGTGGTACTTCCAGCGCTACGTCCGGCACCTGCCCTCGGCGGGCGAAATCGTGCTGTTCGACCGCAGCTGGTACAACCGCGCCGGGGTCGAGAAGGTGATGGGTTACGCCAGCGACGAGCAGGTCGCGCGCTTCCTTGTCGATGCGCCGCATTTCGAACGGATGCTGGTCGACGACGGCATACTGCTGTTCAAATACTGGCTCACGACCGATCAGGCAGAACAGGAGGAACGGCTGGCCGAACGGCTGGAGGACCCGCTCAAGCGCTGGAAGCTCTCGCCGATCGATCTTGCCGCGCGCGAGCGATACCAACCCTATACCGATGCGCGCGAAGCGATGCTCGTGGCGACGCATACCGATTTCGCGCCGTGGACGCTGGTCGATTTCAACGACCAAAAGCGCGGGCGGCTGACACTGATCCGCGATTTGCTAGACCGCTTGCCGGACACGCATGTCGAGGACGAGGCGCTCGATTTTCCGGCGCTCGGGCACGCACCGCTGCGCGAGAGCTATGGGGTGATCGAACCGATCCCCGGCTATCCGCTAGACTGAGCCTCAGGCAAGCGTGGCGCTTGCCTTCAGCGTCTGGCGGCCGTCAGCAGCGAAAGAGCCGAGCTCGATGCCTCCTGCGGCGGCGCGCATGGCGAGGTGGAGCGGTTCGCCGCAGATCGCCGGGCTCACCGCACGAAAACTGAAGCTGGCCAGGGCATTGTCGCCATGCGTTTCCGCCGCCAACTTGAGCAGCAGGCTGGCGATCACCGGTCCGTGGACGACCAGCCCGCGATAGCGCTCGACCCCTTTCGCATAGGGCAGGTCGTAATGGATCCGGTGGCTGTTGAAGGTCAGCGCGGAATAGCGGAACAGCAGCGTCTCCGAGGGCACCAGCGTGGTGGCCGCGTCCCACTCATCCTCGGCGAATTCGCCGTCGCCCGGTTCCGGCGGCGAGAGCGGCGCGTCGGAGGCCGCTGCTTCGCGGTAGACCAGCGTCTGAACCTCGCGGATGGCATCGACCCCGTCGGCACGGGTCAGATGCTCGACCTCGACGAAGGCGAGATTGCCGCTGCTGCCCGCCTTCTCGGCCACCGAACGCAGCGTGCTGGTGCGTTCGATCCGCTGCGCGACGCTGACCGGGTGAAGGAACGCGATATCGCTGCCGGCCCACATGCGGCGCGGCAGCGGGATCGGGGGGAACAGGCTGTCCGGGCTCTCGCTGCGCTTCGGATGCCCGTCCTCGCCGAGGTCGGAGGTTGCCGCCTCGGGGGTGCAGAGTGCGAAATGGATGCCCTGCGGCAGCGCGCCGTGGCCGGAAATGTCGCGGTCGAAGGTGGCCAGCCACCGCGCCACCAGCGCCTGATCGACGATATCGGTCTGGACCTGCTGCCGCCCGATCCAGGCATCCCACGTGCCCATCAGGCAGCGCGCTCGAAGATCGCCGCCATGCCTTGCCCGCCCCCGATGCACATCGTCTCGAGCCCGTAGCGCGCGCCGCGTCGATGCATCTCGTGCGCCATGTCGGCGAGGATGCGCCCGC
>JBGSPZ010000195.1:0-9180 GCA_041738375.1 Parerythrobacter sp.
ACAACCGGCGCGACTGGCGGGTCGAGCGCGCCTTCTTCGAAGCCGTCGCCGACCAGGCCAGAACGCCGGCGCAAATGGCAATGGTCGCCGACCTCGCGCGCCAGACCGGCCTCAACGAGATGGCAGTGGTCGCGGGAATGACGGCGGGCGAGCACGGCCTCACCGGCTTCGAACGACTCGGTTTCCCCACGGTGGAGACCCACGCGGGCGCGAACTGGACCATGGTCCACGCAATCGCGCGGCAGGAAAGCGAATTTGATCGCAACCGCGTAAGCCATGCCGGCGCACGGGGCATGATGCAGCTGATGCCGGGCACTGCGCGCGAGGAAGCGGGCAAGATCGGGGTGCAGTATCTTTCCGCCGACCTCACCGGAAGCCCGAGCTACAACATCCGCCTCGGCGATGCCCATTTCGCGCGGCTGATGGACCGTTACGGCGGGGCCTATCCGCTGGCCATCGCGGCCTACAACGCCGGGCCGGGCCGGGTGAACGAATGGCTGCGTCTGAACGGCGATCCGCGAACCGGCGCGGTCGACTGGGTCACCTGGGTCGAGAAGATCCCGGCCAATTTCGAGACGCGCTACTACGTCATGCGGGTGATCGGCAATGCGGTGACCTACGCCAACATGAACCCCGACCGGTCGAGCCCCGCACAGCGTGACGTGAAGCACTACCTGCCGCGATAAGCGACGCGGTATGGAAGGCAGAACCAACCCCATTACCCCGGCGGGTTTCGCGGCATTGCGTGCCCGTTACGACCACCTGCTCGGCACCGAACGGCCGGAGATCGTCGAGATCGTCAGCTGGGCTGCGGGTAACGGCGACCGCAGCGAGAACGGCGACTATCTCTACGGCCGCAAGCGCATGCGCGAGATCGACCGCGAACTGAAGCATCTCGCCAAGCGGATGAAAACAGCGCGTGTGCTCGATCCCGCCGGCCAGCCGGACAAGACGCGGGTGTTCTTCGGCGCGAGGGTCGATCTGGCGGACGAGGACGATACACGCAGGACCGTTACCATCGTCGGTGACGACGAGCAGGATGCGAGCGACGGACGGATAGGCTGGTCGAGCCCCCTCGCCCGCGCTTTGCGCGGCGCTGCGGTCGGAGAATTGCGCACCGTCACCCTGCCTGGCGGTGCAAGGGAATGGGAAGTGATCGCGATCGCCTATCCGGGCTAAACCGGCCTGAAACGCAAACGGGCGGACAGTTGCCTGCCCGCCCGCGCATAACTCGCGATGAGAACCGCGTCTTACTTGTCGCAATCGCCCAGGCGCTTGCCGCTGACCTTCATCACCATCTGGCCCTTGCCGCCAGGCATGGTCGGGTCTTCCATGTCGACCGTCATCGTCATGTCGAGCGAGGTTTCGGTATGATTGCCATCGAGCACCATGGTGGCCTTGCCGCCGGTTTTCGAATTGCACATGACCTTGCCGGAAATCTCCCCGCCGCCGACTTCCATCGATTCGGTGGTGCAGTCTTCCTCGCCGTTCATCGGACCCTTGGCGAGGTCGTCGAGACCCTTTTGCATTTCTTCGTCGGTGCGGCAGGTTTCGGTGGTCTGCGGCTGACCGATCATCGCATCGAACAGGCCCTTCGCTTCAGGCGGAGCGCCGGGAATGTCGAATTTTTCGATCGTCACCGTGTTCGACCATTTGCCGCCCTGCATCTTTACATCGCCGCCGCCAAGCGGTCCGCCGCTGCCACAAGCGGCCAATGCGAGGCTGGCTGCCGACAGCAGAATCACCGTTTTCTTCATTGTTGGGTCCTCCCTGGAATTGGTTCGCCACCTTAGGCGCGCGACTTGCGCCGCGTAACCCCCCTATTTAAGGCAATGCCATGATACGGATTGGAGATTTCCGACCATTTGCAATGGCGGGCATTGTGGCTGCGCTATTCGCCGTCTCGGCCCCGGCGGTTTCGCGCGACAGCCTCGGCGTGTTTTCCGATTGGGGCGCGTTTCGAGATCCCAAAATCCCGCGTTGCTATGCCATCGCCAAGCCAGCCCCGAGCCGCCTCGAGCGCGATTTCGAGCCTTACGCAAGCATCGGCACCTGGCCCAAGCGACAGGTGCGCAACCAGCTGCATATCCGGCTCTCGCGCAAGACCGCCAGCGAGGGACAGATCACACTGCGCATCGGCAACAAGAGTTTTGTCCTGACCGGTGCCGGCGGCAATGCCTGGGCGAAAGACCGCTCGATGGATGCCGCTGTTGTTGCCGCGATGCGCTCCGCCAGCCAGATGACCGTAAGTGCGCGCGACAGCAGTGGCCGCAATTTCTCGAACGCTTACGACTTGGCCGGTGCCGCTACCGCGATGGACGCGGCAACGGTGGGCTGTGCCCGGCTGCGCTAGCTTCAGGTTGAAACTCTTTGGGGTGTCATGTATATAGACAGCATCCCGTCCCCGGTTTGCCGTCTTGAGGCGCTCGTGAGAGCAGATATCAGCTCAAGGCCGCTCCCGGGGACAATTTTTTGAAGGCAACGCAATGCCTACAGCTGTCCTGATAGACGGTGCTTTTTTCCTGCGCCGTTTCAAGCACTCTTTCTCCAAACTAAATCCCAACGATGCGGAACATGTTTCGCTCGGAGTGATTTGGCTTGCAGCATATCACGTAGCGACAAGATTACGTGCCGATCCAACGTGGGAACAGGTAACATCGGAGAAGATGAAGCCAGAGGAATCGTCAGCACTCTACCGCATTTTCTTCTATGACTGCGCACCATTGACCAAGAGACTGCATAACCCAGTTTCCAAGAAGTCACTGAACCTCGCCAAATCTCCAGAGGCCATCTTGAGACGAGACATACATGGCCGACTTCGTACGACCCGCAAGGTGGCCTTGCGTCTTGGTACCCTCAACGAAGGAATGTCTGATTGGAAGCCACGATCGGAGGCGGTCAAACGATGGCTCGTCGATCCCACCTCTTTCAATCCGAGTGACGACGACTTCCAGATTGATGTAGTTCAGAAAGGAGTCGATATGCGCCTCGGCCTCGACATCGCGTCGATGGCGTATAAGCGGCAGGTCGATCAAATCATTCTCGTAGCCGCAGATTCTGATTTCCTGCCGGTAACAAAGCTCGCTCGACGGGAAGGAATCGATGTCGTTCTCGACCCAATGCATGGAAGTGCTTCAAAAGACCTACTCGAACATGTGGACGGTGTGCGGAGCTTCAAGACGGATTTTCTTCCCTAATGCCGGCCGACACCGCACTCATGCCGATCCCGGGACAGGTCGATCCCGTTCCCGTTGCGCGCGACATCACCCCGCGTGCTGACGGTCGCCTCGACCTGCTCGGGTTGTCAAAGGACCGCATTCGGGCATTGCTCGAAGAGGCAGGGCTCGACGCGAAGCAGGCAAAGCTGCGCGCCAAGCAACTGTTCCACTGGATATACCATCGCGGCCTGAGCGATTTCGACGCGATGACCGATATCGCCAAGGCAATGCGTCCGTGGCTGGCGGACCGCTTCGTGATCGGACGGCCCGAAGTGGTCGAAGCGCAGCATTCGACTGACGGGACGCGAAAATGGCTGCTGCGAACCGACGACGGACACGAGTTCGAAATGGTGTTCATCCCCGACGCAGACCGGGGCACACTCTGTGTGTCGAGCCAGGTCGGCTGCACGCTCAATTGTACTTTCTGCCACACTGGTACGATGAAGCTGGTGCGCAACCTCACCCCGGGTGAAATCGTCGGACAGGTCATGCTGGCGCGTGATGCCCTGGGTGAATGGCCGGGCGCGTCATCCCAGCGAACGCTGGGATCGGTTTCCGATCGCTCCGCGCCAGCGGCCAGTGATCCCGGCTTGGGCTGGGATGACGACGAAGGCGCCGACGACGATTTCGAATACTCCGCAGATGGCCGGTTGCTGACCAATATCGTCATGATGGGCATGGGCGAGCCACTGTACAATTTCGACAATGTCAAAAGTGCGCTCAAGCTGGTGATGGACGGCGAAGGGCTGGGCCTGTCCAAGCGCCGCATTACCCTCTCGACCAGCGGTGTCGTGCCGATGATGGAGAAATGCGGCGAGGAGATCGGGGTCAATCTCGCAGTCTCGCTCCACGCTGTGACCAAGGACGTCCGCGACGAGATCGTGCCGATCAACCGGAAATACGGCATCGCGGAACTGCTGCAGGCCTGTGCCGACTATCCCAGTGCTTCCAACGCGCGGCGCATCACCTTCGAATATGTCATGCTGAAGGACAAGAACGACAGCGATGACGACGCGCGCGAGCTGGTCCGGCTGCTCAGGGAGTACAATCTCCCCGCCAAGGTCAACCTGATCCCGTTCAATCCCTGGCCCGGCGCGCCCTACGAGTGCTCGACACCCGAACGGATCAAGCGCTTTTCCGCAATCGTGTTCGACGCCGGGATCAGCGCCCCGGTGCGCACCCCGCGTGGACGCGACATCGATGCGGCTTGCGGCCAGCTCAAGACCGCCGCGCAGAAGAAGAGCCGTGCTGAACGCGATCGCGAGGCCGCCGAGGCGAAGGCCGAATGATCGCGTTCCTGCTGCCCGAAGGCGAGGAGTTCGATGCCTTGCAGCAACAGCTCGACGAAACCGGACGCTGCTCGATCCAGTCGATCCTTTCGGATCAAGCCGCAGCGCAAGTCGAAGGCTTTTTGGCTGCCAGCGAAGAATGGTGCCGCATCCGGGGCATCCGCAACCAGCGATTCGATCTCCCGCCCGAGCGAGAGCGTGACCCGACCCCGCAGGTGCTCGAAGATCATCGCGCGATCGATCAGGCCATCGCGAGCGATTCCAGCAAGAGCTTCACATTTCTCTACGATGCGATTCCCATGACCGAGGCGGCACTCACCCCTGCCCCTGATGGACTGCTCGCCCAATTGCGGCGCGCGATGACCGACCCGGCGGTCTTTCGCTGGCTCGAACGGCTCACGGGCGAACCCGCACTGACCGGTGTCGAAATTCAGGCCACGCGTTTCACCACCGGTGATTTCCTCTCGCTGCACCACGACGGGCCGAGCGTCGACCGGAAGATCGCCACCGTGCTAGGCTTGTCGCGCGACTGGTGCCTCGACTGGGGCGGAAATTTGCTGTTCCCTTCGTCCGACGAGCGGGTCGAGGGCCTTTCTCCCGGCTACAACCGGCTCGACCTCTTCATGGTCCCGCAGTTCCACAGCGTGACGGCAGTCACCGCAGCCGCGCCCCGACCGCGCCTCGCCGTCTCGGGCTGGTTCCTCGGCTGATGCCGGCCGACCCGGCAACCATTGCCTATTACCAGACCAACGCGCCGCGCTACACGCTCAGCTTCGGTCAGGCGCCGAGCCGCCATCTCGACCGCTTTCTAGACCGGCTCGCTCCAGCTGCGCGCGTGCTCGAACTCGGTTGCGGCGGCGGACGGGATTCGGCGAGGATCCGCGAGAGAGGCTTCGCACTCGACGCGACCGACGGGACCGAGGCAATGGTGCGCAAGGCGAACGAGCGGTTCGATGTCGGCGCGCGGCTGCTACGATTCGAGGATCTCGACGTGCAATCCCGATACGATGCGGTGTGGGCGCACGCCTGCCTGATCCATGTCGCGCGGGCCGAGTTCCCCGACATCCTCGCCCGCATCCGGCGTGCGCTCGTACCAGGCGGCTGGCATTTCGCCAATTTCAAGCTGGGAGAATACGAAGGCCGCGACCCGCTAGGCAGGTTGCACAATTTTCCCGATCGCGCATGGCTCGTAGAGCACTACGATGCCGCCGGGTTCGATCTAGTCGCGGACGAGACCTATCGCGGCGAAGGCGCGGACGGCGTGCAGCGCGACTGGATCGCGCTGACGCTGCGCCGCAGGGACTAAGACGATCGGATGGCGGGGAGCGATGCACCTGCCGCGATCGTAGCGCTCAGCCCACCGATCCACACGCGCCCGTCGCTCCCCATGGTGCAATGGACATGCCCGTCGGCACCGATGCACTGACCTTGTCCGGCAACGTATGCCCCTTTGGCCAGCCCGCTCGCAAACAGGTGCATCGCCACCCCGGCATTGAAGCTGCCGGTCACCGGATCTTCCACCATGGCGCCGTGCTGATTGGCGAAGAAGGCGCGCAACTCCCAGTCGACCGGGCTGCCCGGAGCGGAGGGTCCGGCAAGGCCGATGTCGGTTCCTTGCGGTGCCTTGGCGACGGGCGAAGCCGCGAGCACATCGGCCGCCGAGCGAAGCCGCAGCAATTGCCACTTCGGGCCGTTGGCGACATGCACCGCTTCGATGACCGCCGCCGGATCGACCCCTGCGATGCGGATCGCTTCGGCTTTTTCCGCTGCATCGAGCGGTCCCGTGCGGGTGAAGGCCGGCGCGGCGAAGGCGAGCCGCTCCCCCTCGCGCTTCACTTCGACCAGGCCGACACTGCATTCCTGCACGACCATCCCCTCGCGCTGCGGTCGGCCTCCTGCTGCAAGCCAGGCATGGCAGGTCCCGAGGGTCGGATGGCCCGCAAACGGCAACTCGCCCGCTGGGTAGAATATCCGCACACGGTAGTCGGCGGCCGGATCGGTTGGCGGCAACAGGAAGGTCGTCTCCGAGAAACCGAGCCACTGGGTCAGCTGCAGCATTTGGGCGTCGGACAGTGCGTCCGCGCCATGCACCACCCCGAGCGGATTGCCGCGGAAGGGATTGCTGCCGAAAACGTCCACCAGATCGAGATGCATGGAAGGCTCCTGTTGATCACAGCCGACGTGGCTCGCGCGGCATCGGGGCGCAAACAATTTCTCCGGTGCGGGCAGAAGATCGAACTTTACCAGCCAGTAGCGCGCGCTACTGACAATGGTCAGGAGAGCGCGATGAAACCGCCCCGTATCGAGGCCCTGTGCACCGGCCAGCCTGCGCCGTTTCGCGACGGGGAACTGAGCGCCTTCGCCAAGACCCCGGTCGATGGACCGGTGCGCATCACTTACGAAGGGCTCTCCGGCGATAGCCAGGCGGATCGCAAGAACCATGGTGGGCAGCAGATGGCAGTCCACCTCTATCCGCGCAGCCACCGCGCATTCTGGCGCGAGACGATAGGGCCCCACGCCCTGCTCGATGAGCCGGGAGCTTTCGGGACCAATGTCGCGATCGACGGGCTGTCAGAGGCCGACGTCATGCTCGGCGACCGGTTCCGGGTCGGCAGCGCGTTGCTGGAGATCAGCCAGCCGCGCATGCCGTGCTGGAAGATCGAGCATCGCTTCGGCCACAAGGGCATGGTCGCCGCGATCATCGGTTCGGCGCGCTGCGGATGGTACTTCCGCGTGATCGAGGAAGGCGAAGTGCAGGCAGGCGATATGCTCGAGCGGGTCGAAGCCCAACGCACCGACTGGACCGTGGCCGAGGTGTTCGCCGAATTGGTGAACCCCAGGTCGGCAACGACGCTGGAACGGGTCGCGGCTATGGCAAGGTGCGAGTTGCTGTCACCCGTATGGCGCGCTGGCGCGCGGCAGAAGGCGGAGGCGATGGGTGGTTGAAGCGGAGACCAGCATCGTGTCCTGTGTGACGCGCGCGTCGGATGATGGGCCCAACCGTGCCGCGAGCCGCCTAGAGGGAGATCCCGAATGACCCGACCTGCCGTGATGATCACCGGTGCCGCCAAGCGCCTCGGCGCGGTCCTTGCGCGGACCTTCGGCGAAGCAGGCTGGCACGTCATCATCCACTATGGCCGCTCGGCGCGCGAGGCGGAGGCGCTGGCTGACAGTCTGCCCAGCGCTCAGGCGGTGCATTGCGACCTGTCGGACGGCGATGCATCGGTTAAGCTGGTCGAGGTGTTGGCAACGCGGCTCGATGACTGGCGGGTGCTGGTCAACAGCGCGGCGGTTTTTCGTCCCGACGATGTAACCGGGCTCGATCCTCAGACGTATATGCGTGCAATGCAGATCAACGCCCTGACCCCGACCCGCATGACGCAGGCTTTCCTGCGCAGCGCGCGCGCGCAAGGCGGGCGACGGGTGATCCAGTTTACCGACCAGAAGCTGGCCAATCCCAACCCCGATTTCTTCAGCTACACGGTGAGCAAACACGCCCTCTCCGGCGCGATTCCCATGCTCGCGATGGGAGCGACGGAGCCGGATGACCGGGTTTACGGTCTCGCCCCCGGCGCAATCCTCGCGAGTCATGACCAGACCGAGGACGAGATCGAAGCCAGCCACGTACTCAACCCGCTCGAGCGCAAGACCGGCGCACACGAGGTCGCCGATGCGGCACTGTTCCTCGCCTCTGGCCATCTGGCGAATGGCGAAACGCTCTATTTGGACAGCGGGCAGCATCTGCTCAACCAGCCGCGCGACGTGATCTATTTGGCCCGGGAGGGGGCTCCGAATGAAGAAGAAGCACGCGCTTAGCACGCGGCTGTGGCACTGGATCAACCTCGTCTGCGTGGTGATCCTGTTCATGACCGGGCTCAACATTTCCAACGCGCACCCCTATCTTTACTGGGGTGACTGGGGCTTCTCCCCCTCGCACGCTTGGCTCGAAGTGCCCAAGTTCCCCGGCTGGGCAACGATCCCGGGCCACTACAGCCTGGCCGAGGCGCGCGACTGGCACATCCTCATGGTCTGGCCCTTCGCCTTCGGCCTGCTGTTCATGTGGATTGCCATGCTCGCCAATGGCCACTTCTGGCGCGACCTGCGCACCACGCCGCGCGAGTGGAGCCCCACGGAAGTTTGGCGCGATGTGGTCGATCACCTGAAGCTCAGGTTCGACCACGGCCCGGCAAAATTCAACTTCCTGCAAAAGCTCGCCTATGGCGGGGTTCTCGGGATCGTCCTTCCCGGTATGGTCCTGACCGGGCTTGCGATCAGCCCCGGGTTCGAGCCCGCCGCGCCGTGGCTGGTCGATGTCCTTGGCGGGCGGCAGAGCGCACGCTCGCTCCATTTCCTCTTCGCCTTTGGACTGCTCGGCTTCTTCATCGTGCACATCGCGCTGGTGCTGCTTGCTGGGCCCATAGGGCTGATCCGCGACATGATCACCGGCGGCAGGAACGAGTGGGGAGGCAAGCCATGAACACTTCGATCGGACGGCGCGGCTTTATTGCCGGCGTGGGCGCGATGCTGGTCAGCGCGTGCTCGAAGGTGGCGGAGACCGATGTGGCCAAGTCGCTGTTTTCCGCCGCGCCGGAATGGCAGCGCAAGATCCACCGTTCGCTTGCCAGCCGGATGGCCTTGGCGAAAGAGTATCCGCGCTCGGCGATCTCGCCCGA
>JBGSPZ010000201.1:0-2150 GCA_041738375.1 Parerythrobacter sp.
AGCGCCTTGAGCTCGGCCTCCATCGACCGGCCGGCATAGGCCGGCAGAATATGCGCGAGGCCTTCGGTCGTCGCATGCGCACGGTGTGCCGCCGAAAAGGCATCGTTGACATAGAAATCGGCGTTGGCTGCTATGGCCCGGGCGAACTCGGGATCGTTGGCTTCCTCGCCCGGC
Source organism: Parerythrobacter sp. (assembly GCA_041738375.1). Lineage (GTDB taxonomy): Bacteria > Pseudomonadota > Alphaproteobacteria > Sphingomonadales > Sphingomonadaceae > Parerythrobacter_A. The sequence goes on from JBGSPZ010000201.1 coordinate 175, forward strand.
CAGAAGCGGACATTGTCGAGCAGGCCGATATCGCCATTGCGCAGGATACCGATCGACTGCTCGACCACCGGGCCGGTCAGCTCGGGAATGAACATGATCTCGCGGTCGATTACCCGCTCGACATCCCCCTGCACCATGCTGGTGCTCATCGTCGAATAGCGCTGACCCTTGGGACGGCCGAAATGCGCCAGCAGCAGGACCTTGGCCCCCTTGTCCGCCAATTCGAGGATGGTCGGCTTCGCTGCCTCGACCCGGGTCACGTCGCTCGCACGGCCTTCCTGCATCGGCAGGTTGAGATCGACGCGCACCAGCGCCACCTTGCCGGTGATGTCGCCGAGATCGGCGCCAAGGTCGTCGAGGGTCTTGAACATGGTCATAGTGGCCTCAGCAATATTCGGCAGCCTTCGCTTCAAGCCCGTCACCCTGAACTTGCTTCAGGGTCCATCTCACCTCATCGACCGCCGGTACTGGAGGCGCGATGGATGCTGACACAAGGTCAGCATGACGGGGCTGGCAAGTTTTGGTCAAATCTACATCAGTCCAGCCACCACACCCGAGGTGTCGATCATGCGGTTCGAGAAGCCCCACTCGTTGTCATACCAGCTGACCACGCGTGCGAGCTTGCCTTCGAGCACCGCGGTTTCGAGGCTGTCGACGGTCGAGCTGGCGGGTTGGTGGTTGAAGTCGCTCGAGACCAGCGGCTGGGTGGTGTAATCGAGCACGCCCTTCATCGCCCCGTCCGCCGCTGCCTTGAGCGCGGCGTTGAGCTCTTCCGCCGTGGTGTCGCGACCCGGAACGAAGGTCAGGTCGACCAGGCTGACATTGGGTGTCGGCACGCGGACCGACGAGCCGTCGAGCTTGCCCTTCAGTTCGGGCAGCACCAGCCCGACCGCGCGGGCGGCGCCGGTGGTGGTCGGGATCATGTTCTGCGCCCCGCCGCGTGCCCGGCGCAGATCCTTGTGGATCTGGTCGAGCATGCGCTGGTCGTTGGTGTAGCTGTGGATCGTGGTCATGAAACCGCGTTCGATCCCCACCGTATCGTTGAGCACCTTCGCCACCGGGGCGAGGCAGTTGGTGGTGCAGCTCGCGTTGGAGATGATGTCGTCGTCGGCGGTGAGCGTGTCGTGGTTGACGCCGTAAACGATGGTCTTGGAAACGCCGGTTGCCGGGGCCGAGATCACCACGCGCTTGGCACCAGCCGAGATATGCGGGCGGGCCGATTCGTCCGACTGGAAGAAGCCGGTGCATTCCATCACGATGTCGATGCCCATCTCGCCATGCGGCAGCTTGCCCGGATCGCGCTCGCTGGTGACGTGGATACGCTTGCCGTTCACAATCAGGTCGCTTCCATCGACCTCGACCGTGCCGGGGAAGCGGCCATGGGTCGAATCGAAGCCGAACAGCAGCGCGTTCGACTGGGTGTCCGCCAGGTCGTTGATGCTGACCAGTTCGAGATCGTGATCGTCACGCTCCAGCAAAGCGCGCGCCACGAGGCGTCCGATGCGTCCGAAACCGTTGATTGCAACCGCAGTCTTTTTGGGGGTCGCCATGTTCAATGCTCCTGCTTAGGAATTGAGTTTGTTCAGGATTTGCGGAACGATCGCGTCCGCCGTGAAGCCGAATTTGGCAAACAGCTGTTCCGCCGGTGCCGAAGCGCCGAACCGGTCGAGCCCGATATTGATTCCGTCGATACCAGTGTAACGCTCCCAGCCGAGGGTGACGCCCGCTTCTAGCGAGATTTTCAGCACATCGGCAGGGAATAGGTCTGCACGGTATGCCGCACTTTGCCGGTCGAGCAGCTCGGCGCACGGCATCGAGATGACATCCGCCCCGATCCCCTGTGCTTCAAGCGCTTCGGCGACTTCAACAGCGAGTGCGACTTCCGAGCCGGTCGCGACCAGCACTGCCTTGCGATCCGCCGTCGCGGCACGCAGGCGATACGCGCCCATCGCGCTGCGGTTCGACGACGCCGACCA
>JBGSPZ010000265.1:0-10705 GCA_041738375.1 Parerythrobacter sp.
TGGTCGGCAGCGGCGCGTGCCCGCGTCGGCATCTCGCCGGGCGACGGGCGCGGCCTGTTCTACGCCACCGGCGGGGTCGGCTACGCCAAGATCGAGCGTGACTTCTTCACCACCAACGGCGCCAACAGCTTCACCCCGAACGATCCTGACGAGTGGACCTTCGGCTGGCAGGCGGGTGGCGGTGCGGAGCTGCTGCTGACCGACAACATCGGCATCGGGGTCGAATATCTCTACTCGAACTATGACGACGGCGATTACGTGGTCACTGTCGGGCCCGGCACCGCCGGCCCGACCAACCCGTTCCTGCTGGGTTCAGGCACGACCGATCTGCGACTGAACGACGGCGATTTCGACAGCCACTCGCTGCGCGCGTCGGTCAACCTGCGCTTCTGATCTCCAGCTGCTGCGACGCGCTGGAAACCGGGGGTCGTCACCGCGAGGTGGCGACCCCTTTGCCTGCCCGGCCTACTCGTCCACCTCGAAGAAGGTGACCAGCAGGATATCGAGATCGCGCTCCGGCTCGAAATCTCTCTTGCGCACCTCGAACTGCGTCGGCGAAATCTTCTTCACCCCGTCCATGCAGAAGCTCACCAGATTGCCCGGCTCGCCCTTGTCGACCACCAGCCGGAAATCCTTGATCGGCCCCGCCCAGTTGGCGCCGCTTTTGAGCACGTAACCGATCCAGGTCTCGGCGTAATACGTCACCTTGCCCGCAGGCGGGTTGGCCAGCCGCCGGTCGATCCCGGCGATGAAATTCGCATCGGTGCACCATTTGGCGGCGTATTCCTGCACCCCTTCGGGATAGTCCTTGCGCATCTGCGGATAGAGCAGCCCGCCCACGCTGCCGCCGATCAGCGGGGTGTAGCGGTGGCTGACATTGACGGTGGATTTTGCCGGGAAGACCTGCCGCCGCACGATGCTGCGCTGGACCTGCCACGCAGGCTCGACCGTGAAGCGGTCCGTCTCCGGCACGCTCTTGAACAGGCCGAGCCCTAAGAGCCGCGCCTTCTCGGCATCGGGCCGCGCGTCCAGCCCCTCCATGAACTCGTATTCGCGGAACCAGTGAAGCGGCAAACCTTCCGCCGCCACCAGCTCGGTGACGTCGCGCCAGCCGATCATCGCGCGGTCGGCCACTTCATAATCGACCTTCTCGCCGTTCACCGTGGTGGTGAAATCGAGCTGGTCCCAGTCCGGGTGCGCATACCAATCGACATAGGCTTCGGGATCGGGCTGCGCGGGCAGCGGAAAGGCGATCAGCACCTCGCGATCTTCCGGCGAGTTATTGGTGTAGACGTAATCGACCCGCACCTCTTCGCTCGAGATGAACAGCTCCTCGCGGTCCATCGAAATCGCGGCATTGGTCTTGAGCACCAGCCCCCCGAGCGCCCACTCCGCCTTGGAGTCGTTGGCGAGTGCGGGGGCGGCGAGGAGGGTGAGGGCGGCGAGGGTGGCGCGGAAAGGGCGTGTCATGCGGTGGAGTATGAACCGGCACCGCGCGCCGCTCAAGCGGGTTCGCAAGGCAAGTGGCATGTCGTCTGGTTGAGTGCGAGCTGTCCGGGTGGAGCCTAACCCACTTCGCGGATTGCCCGGCCGCATTCTCCAAATCGCTCTCGGACCGGGCCTAGACATCAAGAGCCGAGCAACAGCGAATCAGCTGGCAATGCCCGTCCAGCCATCTTCATGTTTTTCCCCGCTGCCCGAATGAATGCTGCTTCATTCGAACTAGCACTGCCTTCAAAGGCACGCCGCATATCGGGGCTCGAGACGGGTTTGGCGGCAGTTTGAGGCCCACTGCTCGGCTGTTCATGGGCTCTCGGTGAGACTGTGTCTCGGTCGATTGGTCAAACGGGGCATAGTACCAGTCTTGCCTGGATTACTGGATCCGCGCGCGGAAGCTTAAGGTGAAGTTCGAGTCTGGATCGGTCGCTCCGAGCTGCCCATCGGGATTGACGCAGATATAAGTTACGGCGGGATCATAGCCAGCCGTGGGCGTGTAGCTGCAAGAAGCAAAATTGGCGGGTGCACTACCCGCATTCGAATAGCGTACATCGGTCGAATAGTTGAAGCTCAACCCGCTGCCCGATTGCGCGAAGCCGACCGGATCGCTTCCGGGGCCTGCACCGTCGTGGTCGCCATTATAGAACTCGACTTCTGGCGGGAGCGCATCGAGGATAAACAAGGAGCTCGCATCAGTCGGAACTTCGCCGGTGTTGGCGATTGCGATCGAATAGATGACATCCGAGCCTGGAATGCGGAACGGATTGGCCGGATCGAACGAGGCAGAGGTTTTCTCCACAGTCAGCCCGGTCGGCGGCGTGCAGATCGAGAAATTGTGAAGCGCAAAGCCGGGCTGGCCGCTCGTGTTGGTCGTGCCCGGCGCTTCGCCCCAACTGATCGTCACCGTGTCGACGCGGCCCGCAAAGCCGACCTGCAAGGTCCCGTCGCCCGCTTGCGCGCCGGTCGGGGGGGCATCGGCGGTGCCGCGCGCCTGATTTACTGAAATGCTGATTTGCGCGCCGCCACTGAGCATAGGCGCGACCGGGACGCCGCCCAGCGAGCCCGTCACCGTCACGCCTTCGTAGCGCGAGTAATTGGCATTTCCGTCGATGTCGAACAGGGCGAAGCGCAATTCCTCGACCCCGATGCCATCGGGACCAAGGTCGAGCGTGATCGTTATGCCGTCTTCTTCGAGATCGCTGCTGCGGGCCGCGAAATTCAGCGCTGCATCGGGCGCACCCAGCCCACCCGAGTAGAACGCGACGTTGACCGGCGTGAAGAAGGGTGAAGTGGAGATGAGGGCCCCGTCGACATCGGTGACGTTGATTGCGACAGGCTTGCCCGCCAGAACATAGCTTCCCGACAGCGCAGCGGGTGTCCAGCTGCGGTTCGACCAGTCGAACTGGCTTGTGCCCGTGCTACAGCTCTGCGCCGCAACGGTGCCGGTGCCGCGGGTCGCAGTGATGGAGACAACAGCTTCGTCATCGTCGACAAGGCTGTCCGACAGGTCATCAGTAGCAAACCCTGCAGCTGGATCGGAATCGATATCCGCCTGGTCGGTCGCGATGATCTGCGCTGTGGCATCATGGGTGCCAATGGCCGATGTCGAAACGGTGTAGGTAAAGCTGGTCGTCGCACCTATGGCCAGATTGCCGATCGTCCATTGGCCGGTGCCGCTGTTCCAGGCTCCGCCGCTTGTATTGGAAATCAGGCCGTTGCCGCTTGGCAAGGGAGCCGAAACCACGACACCGGAGGCATTGGCGGTGCCGGTGTTGGAAACGGTTACAGTGACGGTGTACTGGTCGAAGCCAGCCAGCGGGGCGACATTATCCGAGCTGATCGACGCCTCGAGATCGACTGGCACATCATCGACGAGATAATCATCGCGCGCGGTGAAGGTGCCATCGCTGTCCGCATCGCTTACGCCGCTTCCATCGGCGAGCACGGTTTCGCTTCCGTTGGGGCCGGTCGAGGCATTCGTGACAATCGCGCCGAGACCGGCAGCTCCGGCTTCATGCGCTTCTGCCGAAAGTTCGACTGTCGCGATGTCGCCGCCGAAAACCGTGTCGGGAATATCGCCAATGACGAAGATCGTAACGGTCTGATCTGCGGCGAGTTCGTCGACAAAAGTCGCGGTGTCGATCCCCTCATCATACAGGCCATTGCCATCTGAGTCGACGAAGACCGTCGGACCATTGGCAACATCAAAACCGTCGGTCCCGCCATGCGCACCAGCGCCACCGGATTGCTGGCTTGCGACGAGAGCGAAATCGAGCGAGGCGTTGGACAGGTTGGTCAACTCGAACGCGGTTACCGCTTTTGTCTGACCAGGGGTGACGAGGGTCGCTGCGGAGTTCGCTTCGGTCAGCACGAGGTTGACCTTGCGATCGACTGTCAAGTCGTTGGAAGCCGTCAAGGTGCTCTGTGTGACCCCGCCCACTTCATAGTCGACGGCGACATTGTTGGTGATGACTGTGCCAGCAGGGGTGCCGCCGGCAATTGCCACGGTTGCTGTCAAAGCTACCAGCGCGCCGACCGCGCTGCCGGCCAGAAGCTTCAATTCCAGGCTCATGCTGCAATACCCTGCTCAACGCGTTGGCGCTGGATATGGCAGCAAGGCCACTATTTTTGGTTAACGCTGTGGCTTCCCCGGCATCCAAAATTGGCTTTCGGCCAGATTCTTCGCGCACGAGTCTTCTCGTGATCGGTCTTGAGTTGCGGAGGCGTAGTATGGGAGAGCAGCGATCATTCTGTGTGAGCGATATGGCGATGGGAATATCCGCGTTCAAGCGCTCGGACACGGGTTGGCTGCGGCCAGGACCTGGGTGCCTGACAGCCTAAGGTTACTCTCTCTTCCCCTACGCCGTCTCCATCTTCCGCTTGGCCTTCTTGCGCTCGTGCGGGTCGAGGATGGCCTTGCGCAGGCGGATGCTGGCGGGGGTCACCTCGACCATTTCGTCGTCGTCGATATAGGCGATCGCCTGTTCGAGCGTCATGATCCGCGGCGGGGTGAGGCGGATCGCGTCGTCCTTGCCGGTGCTGCGGAAGTTGGTCAGCTGCTTGGACTTGAGCGGATTGACCTCGAGATCTTCGGGCTTGGCGTTTTCGCCGATGATCATGCCCTCGTAGATCTTCGCCCCGCCGCCGATGAACAGCTCGCCGCGGTCCTCCAGCGCGAACAACGCGTAGGACGTCGCCTCGCCATGGGCGTTGGAGATCAGCACGCCGTTGCCGCGCCCGTCGATCGGGCCCTTGTAGGGGCCGTATTTCTCGAACAACCGGTTCATGATGCCGGTGCCGCGCGTGTCGGACAGGAACTCGCCGTGATAACCGATCAGCCCGCGGCTGGGCGCGCTGAAGGTGATGCGGGTCTTGCCCATGCCGCTGGGGCGCATCTCGGTCAGCTCGGCCTTGCGGCGCTGCATCTTCTCGACCACCGTGCCCGAGTGTTCGTCGTCGACGTCGATCACTACCGTCTCGTACGGCTCGGTGCGCTGGCCGTTCTCGTCCTCGCGATAAAGCACGCGCGGGCGGCTGATGCCGAGCTCGAAGCCTTCGCGGCGCATGGTCTCGATCAGCACGCCCAATTGCAGTTCGCCGCGCCCGGCGACTTCGAATGCGTCCTTGTCGGCGCTTTCGGTGATACGGATCGCGACGTTGGTTTCGGCTTCCCGGAAAAGGCGGTCGCGGATCAGGCGGCTGGTGACCTTGGTCCCCTCGCGCCCGGCGAGCGGGCTGTCGTTGACGCTGAAGCGCATCGCCAGGGTCGGCGGGTCGATTGGCTGCGCGGCGATCGGTACGGTGACCGAGGGATCGGCCAGCGTGTTGGACACGGTCGCCTTCTCGAGCCCGGCCATGGCGATGATGTCGCCCGCCTGCGCGCTCTCGACCGGCACGCGTTCGAGCCCGCGGAAGCTCATCAGCTTGGTCGCGCGGCCGGTCTCGATCACCTTGCCGTCCATGTCGATCGCATGGATCGGGTCGTTGATCCTGATCGTGCCCGACTGGACACGCCCGGTGAGCACGCGGCCCATGAAATTGTCACGGTCGAGCAGGGTGGCGAGGAAGCTGAACTTGCCACCCGCGTCGAGGCCGGGGGCAGGGACGTGGTCGACGATACGCTGGAACAGCGGGTTGAGGTCGCCGCTGCGCACGCTGTCTTCCGCGCCCGCATAGCCTTCGCGGCCCGAGGCGTAGAGCACGGGAAAATCGAGCTGGTCGTCATCCGCATCGAGGCTGACGAACAGGTCGAACACCTCGTCGAGCACTTCCTGCGCGCGCCCGTCCGGCCGGTCGATCTTGTTGACCACCACGATCGGGCGCAGGCCGAGCGCGAGCGCCTTGCCGGTGACGAACTTGGTCTGCGGCATCGCGCCCTCGGCGCTGTCGACGAGCAGGATCACCCCGTCGACCATGCTGAGGATGCGCTCCACCTCCGCGCCGAAATCGGCGTGACCGGGGGTGTCGACGATGTTGATCCGGTGACCTTCCCACTCGACCGAGGTGCATTTGGCGAGGATGGTGATCCCGCGTTCCTTCTCCAGGTCGTTCGAATCCATCGCGCGCTCTTCCACACGCTGGTTGTCGCGGAACGTTCCGGACTGGCGGAAAAGCTGGTCGACCAGCGTGGTCTTGCCATGGTCGACGTGGGCGATGATCGCCACGTTGCGCAGGTCTGCGGACATCGGATGTGTGCTTTCGGTTTCGGGCGGGCGATTGTGCACCGCAATATCGGGCGCGCCCTTAGCGGAGGGCGCGTGCGGGGGCAAGGGTGTGCGGGTGTGTCGCCAAGGCAACAGGCGGGGAATCCGGTGATTATCAAACAGTAATTCGCTTGAGCGAAGCGCCGCGCAATCGTATGCGCGCAGCACGTGGTCGCCACCTCCTCCCTGAAACTGGCGCCCGCGAGGAAGAGGATCGAAAATAGATGAAATCTACTGTTTCCGGTAAAGCCGGTTCGCCCCGCTACGCGCTGCTGAGCGGTGTTGCGGCCCTCGGTCTTGCGCTGCCGGGTGCGGCCTTCGCGCAGGATGAAGGCACGGCGGAAGAGCCCGCTTTCGATGATGACATCATCATCGTCACCGCCACCAAGCGCGAACAGACGCTGCAGGAAACCCCGATCTCGGTTGCGGTGACGTCCGCCGAAACGCTCGAGAATGCGCAGATCCGCGACATCCTCGACCTGCAGACCGTGACGCCTTCGCTGCGTGTCAGCCAGCTGCAGAACTCCTCCTCCACCACCTTCATCATCCGCGGCTTCGGCAACGGCGACAACAACTTCGGCATCGAACCCTCGGTCGGTGTGTTCATCGACGGCGTGTTCCGCTCGCGCTCCGCATCGTCGCTCAACGACCTTGCCAACGTCCAGCGGATCGAAGTGCTCAACGGCCCGCAGTCGACCCTGTTCGGCAAGAATGCATCGGCCGGCGTGATCTCGGTCATCACCCGCGCGCCGCAGTTCGACTTCGGCGGCTCGATCGAAGCCGGCTATGGCGATTTCAACGACATCCGCGTCAAGGCCGACATCACCGGCCCGCTGAGCGACACCATCGCCTTCGCCATCGACGGCACCTACAACAAGCGCGACGGCTACGGCAGGATCGTCAACCTCGGCGAAGACATCAACGACCGCAACCGCTGGACCGCGCGCGGCCAGCTGTTGTTCGAACCGACCGATACGCTGCGTATCCGCGCAATCGCCGACTATTCGGACATTGACGAGGCCTGCTGCGTCGTCAGCACGCTGGTCGCCGGCCCGACCGCGCCGGCGGTGTTCGGAGTGGGCGGCGCGCTCAACACCGACTTCTTCAGCTACGACATCTTCCTCAACAAGGTGCCGGTCAACGAGGTCCAGAACTACGGCGGCTCGATCCAGGCCGATCTCGAATTGGGCGCGATCTCGCTGACTTCGATCACGTCTTACCGCGAGCTGAAGAACTTCGTCGACCAGGACGTTGATTTCACCAGCGCCGACATTGTCAGCGAAGTGCGTGACCAGCAGGTCGAAACCTTCACCCAGGAAGTGCGCATCGCGTCGGACTTCGACGGTCCGATCAATTTCCTGCTCGGCGGGTTCTATTTCGACGAGAGCGTGACGCAGGACAGCGCGCTGACCACCGGGCCGGCTGCGCGTCCGTTCTTCTCGCTGCTGGCGGGCAATCCGCAGGTGTTCAACGGCGTCGAGCAGGCGCTCGGTCTGCAGCAGAACAGCATCTTCTCCGCCGGTCCGCTGACGGCTGAGTCCTACTCGTTGGACAACCGGTCGTACTCGGTCTTCGGCACGGTCGACTTCGAGCCGGTCGAAGGGCTCGTGTTCACCGCCGGCTTCAACTACACCGACGACAAGAAGGACTTCGCGTTGAGCGGGCAGGCCTTCGACGAGTTGGCCAACATCAACCTGGTCGATGCCTTCATCGTCGGAGGGATCGCGCAGGCGCTTCAAATCCCGGCCAGCCAGGTCACGCCGACCGTCATCAACACCTTCGCGACCGGGGCGCAGACCGCGCCAATCTTCGCGCAGATCGCCGCAGGGGCGCAGAACCCGGCGGTCAATCAGCTGCTCGCGCTGCGCCCGTTCCAGTTCCAGCCCCCGTTCCTCAATACGCCCAACGCGGTCGAGAACGGCAGGACGAACGACAACGATTTCAGCTACACCTTGCGGGTCGCATACCAGTTCAACGACAACCTCAACGGTTACTTCAGCTATGCGACCGGCTTCAAGGCGAGCTCGATCAACCTGTCCCGCGACAGCCGCCCTGCATTCGGCGACTATATCCCGGGGCCGCTGAATTCGTCGATCCTCGCGCCGTCGTCGCCGATCCGCGACGCGGGCCTCGGCGTCGCCAACCTGACCACCGGCTCGCGCTTTGCGGGTCCGGAAGATGCGGAAGTGTGGGAACTGGGCCTCAAGGGCCAGTGGGACGGCCTCAGCGTCAACCTCGCGCTGTTCGACCAGACGATCAAGGGCTTCCAGAGCTTCCTGTTCACCGGCACGGGCTTCCAGCTCAACAACGCCGGCCAGCAGTCGGTCAAGGGATTCGAGCTGAGCAGCACGATCTCGCCGACCGACGGGCTCGATTTCACCTTCGCTGCGACCTATCTCGATCCGATCTTCGACAGCTTCGTGTCGAGCCCGGTGGGCGATCTCAGCGGTCGGCGTCCGGGCGGTATTCCGGAGTGGAACCTTGCCACTTCGGCCACCTACACGCATGATTTCGGGTCGAGCGGCAATTCGCTCGTGACGCGCCTCGACTACAGCCACGAGAGCAACACCGACATCAACAACGGCCTGCCGACTTTCGGCTCCAACCCGATCTTCACCCGCGAGGTGAACCTCGTCAACGCGTCGATGACCTTCAAGATGGAGAACGGGCTGGAAGTGGGTGCCTATGCGCGCAACCTGCTCGACGACCAGTACATCATCACGGTGTTCGACGGCGTGGCGCAGGCAGGCACGGTTTCGGGCTACCCGAGCCAGCCGCGCACCTACGGCGGGATCGTCCGCTTCAAGTTCTGATCCGTTTCTATTCGGAACACCAAGGGGGTTCCTCCACAGGAGGGCCCCCCTTTTTCTTGCGCTTGTGCGGCGTAGAGCTAAAGTCGATCCGCCTTAGAGGGGTAAGGAGGACTACATGGAAAATTATGCAGGGTTCTGGCTGCGCGTGGTGGCCTATATCATCGACGCGATCATCGTGGGGATCGTCGGGTTTGTCATCGGAATGATCTTCGGTGTCGGCGCGGTCAGTACGGGGACCGATATTTCCGATCCCACAGGCGGGGGCAATATGCTGCTCAACCTGATCAGCATCGCAATCGGCGTTGCCTATTTCGCCGGGATGGAAAGCTCGTCGTGGCAGGCAACCGTGGGCAAGAAGGCTCTCGGCCTGGTCGTGACCGACCTCAACGGCCAGCGGATCAGCCTCGGGCGCGCCATCGGCCGCTATTTCGGCAAGATCCTGTCGGCCCTGATCCTGCTGATCGGCTTCATCATGGTGGCCTTTACCGAGCGCAAGCAGGGGCTGCACGACATGATCGCCGGCACGCTGGTGTTGAAGGGGCAACCTGGCATGATCGCCACCGACCCCAACGTGTTCAACTAACGGGCACGATCGCTCCCGGCAGGCCGGGAAAAGCGGGGTCTTCGCAGGTGCGGGGACCCCGTTTGTTTGAGTGAAACGGGGGCCGGCCGTTTGTCGCCGCAGGCCGACTGAAGGAATTGCCGATGGAATGGATGATCATGCCTTACAAGCGCTACGCCGACTTCGAGGGTCGTTCGCGGCGGATGGAATACTGGATGTTCACCCTGTTCTACGTAATCGTCGCTGCGATTCTGGCCGGGCTGATGATTGCCGGGATACCCCGACCCGAGGTGGACGAATTCGGCACGGTAACCGGCAACCAGGAACCGGGCGTCCTGTTCTGGTTGGCGGTCGGCTTGCTGACGGTATTCGTTCTCGGCTCGATCGTCCCGTCGATCGCCGTCGCGGTGCGGCGCTTGCACGATCAGGACAAGAGCGGCTGGCTCTACCTGCTCTCGTTCATTCCCTATATCGGCGGGCTCATTTTGCTGGTTCTGATGTTCCTTCCCGGTACGACCGGGCCGAACCAGTATGGCGAAGACCCGAAAGACCCGAACGCAGCATCGGTGTTCGACTGACGCAGGATGGACAGGGTCCAATTGCCCGAGGACAGCAATGCCATCGGCTGGATGTTCCTGCCGCTGAAGCGCTACGCGCAGTTCACCGGCCGGTCCGGGCGGCGCGAGTTCTGGTGGTACAGCCTGTTCATCGCGCTGGGGATGATCCTCATTCCGCTGCTCGGGGTGGCGATTGCCGAGGGCGGGGCACCGCAGGCCGGTGGCTGGGTCGGCGGTCTCGGCGTGTCCCTGTTCTTCCTCGGCAATTTCCTTCCCGGGCTGGCGCTGAGCGCGCGGCGGTTCCACGATCTCGGCGTTTCCGGCCATTTCCTGTGGCTGGTCTATGGCGGGATGCTGTTCTTCAGCTTCCTCGCCTGGATCGCCTATCTAGTGGTGATGGCTTTGCCGGGGAAGAATATGCCGAACCGCTACGGCCCGCCGGTCTACGACGTCGACGTGGGCCAGATATTCGCCTGAAACCGAACGGTAGCGGAGGCTCTACAACTCTCGCAGCGCCTGCGCCGGCTTCGCCCGCAGCAGCGGCAGCGAGCCGGCCAGCGCGAAGACCAGCAC
>JBGSPZ010000284.1:0-2075 GCA_041738375.1 Parerythrobacter sp.
GCGCAGCGGGACGGATCGAGCACGGGATCGAACTGCTCGAGAGCGGCAAGGTCAAAGCGATGCTGGTCACCGGGGTCGATCCCGAGGTCAAACCGGGCGAGTTCGCGGCCGAGTTCGAGGTGCCGCCCGGGCTGATGGAATGCTGCATCACACTGGGCTCCAGCGCGGTCGACACGCGCGGCAATGCGACCGAGACCGCCGCGTGGCTCGAGCTGCGCAAGTTCGGCTCGATCCGGCTGGTGACCAGCGACTGGCACATGCGCCGTGCGCGGATCGAGCTGGCGCGAACGCTCCCGCCGGATGTCACCATCCGCGAGGATGCGGTGCCGACCGAACCGTCGCTGCGCATCCTGTTCCTCGAGTATCACAAGCTGCTGGCGAGCTGGGTCTCCGGCCTCTGGCGGGGCTGACCGGCGATGCTGCTGCTGCGCAACATCGCATTCTATCTGGCGTTCTACCTGCTCAGCCCGCTTTATGTGATCGCGGCGCTGGCGGTGATGCCGTTCGATCGGCAGGCGTTCCGCACGGCGGTGCGGCGGTGGGGCAAGTTCCACCGCTGGTGCGTCAATCACCTGCTTGGCATCAAGGTCGTCCTCGAAGGCGAGCAGGGCGACAGCACGGTGCTTCATGCGATAAAGCACGAGAGCTTCTTCGAGGCGATCGATTGCCCCGCGCTGTTCGATTATCCCGCCGTGTTCGCCAAGGCGGAGTTGTTCCGGATCCCGGGATGGGGCCTGGTCGCACGGCGCTACGGCCTGGTCCCCGTCGCGCGGGACCAGGGCGCGAGCATGCTGCGGGTGATGGTCAAATCGGCCCGCCAGCTGTCGAGCGAGGGGCGCGAGCTGGTCCTGTTCCCCGAAGGTACGCGCGTGGCTCATGGCGCTGCCGCACCGCTGGGGGCGGGGTTTGCCGGGATCTACAAGCTGATCGGCCTGCCGGTGGTCCCGGTCGCGGTGAACAGCGGGCCGCTGTATCACCGCATCCTCAAGCGCCCGGGCACGATAACTTATCGGTTCGGCGAGGTGATCCCGCCGGGCCTGTCGCGCGAAGAGGTCGAACGCCGGGTGACGCAAGCGATCAACGCGCTGAACCCGCCTGCGAAACCGGAATTCGACCCCGCGAAGGTGACCAACAGGTTCGAAATCACACTTTCTCTCAAAGGTGCAGCAGAGGGTGAAAGCATCAGCCTGAAGGGCGAGGAAGGCTGGCCGATCTGTCGCCTGACCGCTGAGTTTCGCGGCAAGACACATATCGCCGACGCATTCGATTTCTTCGCGGCCCTGCAGGAGATCCGCCAGCGCGTGCTGGAACCGGAAGGCCTGATCCCCGATTGCTACGGTGCAAGCATCGATATCTGGCCCTCGGGCATGGCGCGCGACATGGGGAGTGGCCTGGGCGCTTACCGCATGAAGAAGGGCGAGCTGGCCAAGGAGATGGTCGGCATCTTTGAGACAGGACCGGATGTTCGGCTGTCGACCGTTGCCGAGCAGGAGCAGTTCGTGCGCGAATGTTTCGATACCCCGCTAACGGAAGGCGAACCCCGCAATCAATGATCCCCGCGCCCGAAGTCGGGCCGGGCATCGTCTTGCCCCTCGTCGATGATCGCGCGGCGGATGGCGCGGGTGCGGGTGAACAGGTCGAACAGCGCCTCGCCGTCGCCGTTGCGGATCGCGCGCTGGAGCGCCGAGAGATCCTCGGTGAAGCGCCCGAGCACCTCGAGCACCGCCTCGCGGTTCGAAAGGAACACGTCGCGCCACATCACCGGGTCGGATGCGGCGATGCGGGTGAAGTCGCGGAAACCGCCGGCGGAGTATTTGATCACCTCGCCCTGCGTCACATCCTCGAGATCCGACGCGGTGCCGACGATGGTGTAGGCGATAAGGTGCGGGATATGGCTGGTGACCGCGAGCACCACGTCGTGATGCGCCGGGTCCATGATCTCGACCTTCGCCCCGAGTTCTTCCCAGAACCCGGTCAGCTCGGCGATGGCGGCGGCGTCGGCCCCTTCGGGCGGGGTGAGGATGCACCAGCGGTGGCTGAACAGGCTGGCGAAGCCCGCATCCGGCCCGCTGCGC
>JBGSPZ010000306.1:0-3285 GCA_041738375.1 Parerythrobacter sp.
TCGCAGCGCTGCTCGCGCCGGTCGAGATCGAGGAAGAGGATCGCGCGCTCGCCACCACGCTGATGGCCGAGAAGAGCGCGGAGGACATCGCCGCCATGCTGGTGCAGGCGCACCGGTCCAGGATGCCGCAGCCCGAAGAGCTGATGGAGAACACGCCCGAAGCGCGCAAGGCTGCGCAGAGCGAACGCCACCGTCCGGGTTTCGAGGACACGGTGTGGTTCCGGATGGATATCGGGCGCCGACACAATGCCGATCCGCGCTGGATCCTGCCGTTGATCTGCCGCCGCGGCCATGTGACGCGCAACGAGATCGGCGCGATCCGGATCGGCGGGGAGGAGACATTCTTCCAGATCCCCGCCACGATTGCCGCCAAGGTCGAGGACGCGATTGAGCGCACTTTCGCCTCGGAAGACCAGGAGCGCCCGGTGTTCATCGAACGCTCCGCCGAGGGACCGCGCATGCAGGCGCGCGAAAACCGCAAGGGCGGCGAGCGCAAGCCCTTTGCCGGAAAGCCGCGCCACGACAATGCGTCGGGCCGCACCGAGCGCCCGCCACGCAGCGACCGCCCGGATCGCCCCGGCAAGCGCGATCGCATGGCCGAAGGTGCCCTCCCGCGCGGCGACAGCAAGCCAGCGGGTGCGAAGGGCGGCAAGCCCTTCAAGGCCGGGAACTGGAAAGCGGGGCATCGCAAGGGTGGGCCGAAAAAGCCCGCCTGACCCGAGATTTCAGCTCACGGCCATGTTGTCGATCAGCCGTGTGCCGCCAATCCGGGCGGCGACCAGCAGCCGCATCGGGCGGGCGCTCCGCGCGCTCAGCACCTCAAGAGTGGCCGCATCGGCGAGGTCGGCATAATCGACCCGGTCGAACCCTGCGCCCAGCACCTCGTCCTCCAGCGCGGCGAGCGTGCGGGTGACATCCTGTCCGTCCTCGATCCGCGCGATGGCTTCCTTCATCGCCAGCGGCAGGATGCTCGCCGCCTCGCGCAGTTCGGGCGTCAGGTAACGGTTGCGGCTCGACATCGCGAGCCCGTCCGCCTCGCGTACTGTCGGTATACCGTGGATCGCACCCACATGCGGGAAAGTTAGGTCGAGATCGCGCGCCATTGTGCGAATGACCGCGAGCTGCTGCCAGTCCTTCTCGCCGAAACAGGCCATATCGGGCCGCACCTGGTTGAACAGCTTGCACACCACCGTCGCCACCCCGTCGAAATGGCCCGGGCGGTCGGCCCCGCAAAAGCCTGCGCTCACGCCCATGACCGAGATCGAACTGGCGAAGCCGGACGGGTACATCGCCTCCACCGTCGGCGCCCACAGCAAATCAGCCCCTTCGGCCTCGAGCATCGCCGAATCCTCCGCCAGCTGGCGCGGATAGGCGTCGAGATCCTCGCTCGGGCCGAACTGGGTCGGATTGACGAAGATCGACACTGCGACCCGGTCGGCCAGCTTTCTCGCCTCGCGCACCAGCGTTAAATGCCCTTCGTGCAGCGCGCCCATCGTCGGCACCAATGCCAGCGACTTCCCGCCTTCGCGCAAGGCAGAGGTGGCCGTTCTCAACATTTCGAGCGTGGAGACGGTTTGCACGAATTCTGGCCCTCCGGTAGATACCCAGCGGGGCGCAGATAGACATGGGCCCGCTGTAGATTCAAGCCAGAGGAAGCATCTGCCCGTGACCGAGACCCGCCCGCACCGGATTGCCTTCGCCAACGAGAAGGGCGGCACGGGCAAGTCGACCACCGCGGTGCACGTCGCGGTCGCGCTGGCCTATCACGGCGCGAGGGTCGCCGCGCTCGATCTCGATCCGCGCCAGCGCACGATGCATCGCTATTTCGAGAACCGGGTCGAAACGCTGCAACGGCGCGGAATCGATCTGCCCACTGCGCGGTGCGAGGTGTTTCGCGGCGACACGACCGATCAGCTCGACGCGGAGTTGGCGCGGATTGGCGAGAATGCGGATTTCCTCATCCTCGATACGCCGGGCCGCGACGACGAATTCGCCCGCCACGCGGCGACCGGGGCGGATACGCTGGTCACTCCGCTTAACGACAGTTTCGTCGATTTCGACCTGATCGGGCAGGTCGATGCGGAAACCTTCAAGGTCCGGCGGCTCAGCTTTTATGCCGAACTGATCTGGGAGACCCGCAAGACGCGCGCGATGCAGCAGCGGAAGGAAATTGACTGGGTGGTGGTCCGCAACCGCTCGGGCCACACCGAGGCGCGCAACCAGATGCGGATCGAGAAAGCGCTCAACGAGCTGAGCAAGCGCGCGGGTTTCCGCGTGGTGAAGGGCCTCAGCGAACGCGTCATCTACCGCGAGCTGTTCCCCAGCGGGCTGACCCTGCTCGACAAGGGGCATCTGGGCGAACTCGGCACCAGCCATCTCGTCGCGCGGCAGGAAATGCGCGCCTTGCTGGCGGGTCTGCATCTCAGGCTTCCCGAGAAACGCGGCACGCCGCAGCTGGAGCTGGTCTGAGCCATGTTGAAACTGGCGCTGATCGCTGTCGGAATTGCCGTCCTGTGCCGCTGGGCGCTGGGCAAGTGGCCGTGGGACTATCTCAGGCCCCCCTCGACCCGCAGCCAGGCGGTGTTTCGTGCGCGCAAGCTCCTCGCTGTCAGTCAGGGTGCGAGCCGGGCAGAGATTATCGCCGCGCACAAGCGGCTGGTCGCGATGGTCCATCCTGACAAGGGGGGCAGCAATGCGCAGGTGCATGAAGCGAACGCCGCGCGCGACCTGCTGCTCGACGAATTGCCCGACGAAGGAGTGCTGCCGTGAGCACCTACCGCTTCGATCCCACCGTGCTGCGCGAATACGACATTCGCGGCATCATCGGCGAAACTCTGGGCCCGGACGATGCCCGCGCGATCGGGCGCGGGTTCGCCACCTTGCTCCGGCAGGCGGGCGGCAAGACGGTCGCAGTGGGTTACGACGGGCGGGTCAGCTCGCCGATGCTCGAGCATGCGCTGATCGAAGGCCTCACGGCAAGCGGCTGCGATGTCGTGCGAGTGGGCATGGGGCCGACCCCGATGCTCTACTACGCCGAAGCCTCAGCCGAACAGGTGGACGGCGGCATTCAGATAACCGGCAGCCATAATCCCGCAAATTACAACGGCTTCAAGATGGTATTCCAGGGCCGGCCGTTCTTCGGCGAGGACATTCAGCAGCTCGGCCGGATTGCCGCCGCTGGTGAATGGGTCGACGGCAAGGGCGAAATCTCCAGCCACGACATTATCGACGAATATGTCGATCGCCTGCTCGCCCCGCTGGCCGGGCTCGACGCGGACTACCTCG
>JBGSPZ010000313.1:0-9988 GCA_041738375.1 Parerythrobacter sp.
GCGGGCCGTCGGCTCCGCGCGAGAAACAGGTGCGCGACGTGATCGTGCCCGAAGCGATCACGGTGCAGGAACTCGCCAACCGGATGGCCGAAAAGGGTGCCGATCTGGTCAAGTCGCTGTTCAACATGGGCATGATGGTCACCGTCAACCAGACGATCGACCAGGACACCGCCGAACTGCTGGTCGAGGAGTTTGGCCACAACATCCAGCGTGTGTCCGCAAGCGATGTCGACATCAGCACGACCGAGGATCAGGATCCCGAAGAGACGCTCAAGCCGCGTCCGCCGGTGGTCACCATCATGGGCCATGTCGACCACGGCAAGACCTCGCTGCTCGATGCGCTGCGCGGGGCCAATGTGGTCAAGGGCGAAGCTGGCGGCATCACCCAGCATATCGGCAGCTATCAGGTGAAGACGAAGGACGGGCATACCATCACCTTCCTCGACACGCCGGGTCACGCCGCGTTCACCGAAATGCGTGCGCGCGGTGCCAATGTCACCGATATCGTGGTGCTGGTGGTCGCAGCCGACGACGGGATCATGCCGCAGACGATCGAGGCGATCAATCACACCAAGGCGGCGGGCGTGCCGATGATCGTCGCGATCAACAAGGTCGACAAGCCCGAGGCGAACCCGAAGAAGATCCGCGAGCGCCTGCTCGAGCACGAAGTCATCGTCGAGGCGATGTCGGGCGATGTGCAGGATGTCGAGATTTCGGCGCTGAAGAAGACCGGGCTCGACGACCTGCTCGACAAGATCAATCTGCAGGCCGAGCTGCTCGAATTGAAGGCGCGGCCCGACCGTGACGCCGAAGCGACGGTGATCGAAGCCCAGCTCGACAAGGGCCGCGGCCCGGTCGCGACGGTGCTTATCACCCGCGGCACGCTCAAGCGGGGCGACACTTTCGTGGTCGGTACCGAAAGCGGCAAGGTCCGCGCGATCATCGACGACCAGGGCAAGCAGATCAAGGAAGCCGGACCGTCGATGCCGGTCGAGGTTCTCGGGCTTGGCGGCGTGCCGGGCGCGGGCGATCTGCTGACCGTGGTCGAGAACGAGCAGCGCGCCCGCGAAGTGGCGGAATACCGCCGCGAGAAGGCGACCGAGAAGCGCACCGCACTCGCCCCGACCAATTTCGACACCATGTTCGCAGGTCTGACCTCGGACGTGATCGAATTCCCGGTGCTGGTGAAGGCGGATGTGCAGGGCTCGGTCGAAGCGATCGTTACCGCGCTGCACAACCTGTCGAACGATCTCATCAAGGTCCGCGTGCTGCACGCCGGCGTGGGTGCGATTACCGAGAGCGATGTGACGCTGGCGGCAGCCTCGAATGCGCCGATCCTCGGCTTCAACGTCCGGCCCAATCCCAAGGCCCGCGACCTGGTGAAGCGCGACAATGTGCGGATGATGTATTACGACGTCATCTATCACCTGACCGAGGAAATCGCCAAGGAGATGGCGGGCGAGCTGGGTCCGGAGCGGATCGAGCATGTCGTCGGCCGCGCGCTGGTCAAGGAAGTCTTCAAGTCCGGCAAGAAGGACAAGGCGGCCGGCCTGCTGGTCGAGGAAGGCGTCATCCGCAAGGGGCTGTTCGCGCGGCTTACCCGCGAGGATGTCATCGTTTCGGCGACCACCATTTCCTCGCTGCGGCGCTTCAAGGACGATGTGGACGAAGTCCGCGCCGGGCTCGAATGCGGCGTGGTACTGGCGGATACCAACGACATCAAGCCGGGCGACCAGCTCGAAGTGTTCGAAGTCGAGGAGCGTGAGCGGACGCTGTGAGCGAGGCCGGGCACGCACAACAACATGCTCTCGGCGCCGCGCATGCGGAGCTGATGGGGGTCGAGTTCGACAGCTTCGACCGGGAGCGTGAGGAAATCACCTTGCGCTTCTGCGCGCCGGACAGTTTCATCACCCCGCGCGGCAGCGTGCAGGGCGGGTTGATCGCGGGGTTCCTCGACGAGGTGATGGGCTGGGCGCATGTCTGGGCCACCGACCATGCCGAAGCTCCGCTCAACCTCGACCTGACGATGACGATCCTCAAGCCGGTCCCCGCCGGTCCGCTGGTGGGCAAGGGCCGCGTGATCAAGCGCGGGCGGCGGGTGATCTTTCTCGAAGGCGAGCTGTTCGATCCTGCCGGAACGCTGCTCGCCCGCGCGACCAGCACCGCGATCCCGACGCCTCGCCCGGTGGCAGCTTCAAGTGATAGCTGATGGCGCGGTTGGTCGCTTTCCTGGGCAGCATCAATGTCGGCGGTAACCGGGTCAAGATGGTCGATCTGGTCACCACGCTGACCGATGCGGGTTTTCGGGAGGTGTCCACCGTCACCGCCAGCGGCAATGTCATCTTCACCGACGACCGCGATCCGGCGCTGCTGGAAATCCAGCTGGAAAGCCTCGTCGAACGCGGATTCGGTTTCAAATCCTGCGCCATGATACGCACCGCCGAGGAGATCAGCTATGCCATCGACGCAAACCCGTTCCATGGCACCGGGCCGCATCACGGCTCGGACAAGATGGTGCACTCGATCTTCCTCAGCCAGCAGCCGGACCGGTCAGCGGTCGATGCGCTGATCGGGGAACATGCCGCCAAGGGCAGCGAGCGGCTGGCGCTGGGTGACCGCGTGCTGTTTCTCGACTATGTCCACGGTGTGGGTGTATCGAGCCTGTCGAACAAGGTGCTCGAGCGGCGGCTGGGCTGCAAGGGCACCGCGCGCAATATGACCTCGCTCAAACGCATCCTTGGCAAGATGAAGGACGCCGCCTGATGCCCCGCCAGCAATTCACCGCCGAACAACACTCGGTCCGCGTCCTCAAGGTGGGCGAGCGGGTACGGCATATCCTGTCCGAACTGCTCGCGCGGCAGGAGGTGCATGACGAGACCGTCTCCGCCGCCAACATCAGCGTGACCGAAGTCCGCATGACACCCGACCTGCGCAATGCGACCGCCTATATCAAGCCGCTGCTCGGCAAGAGCGAGGACGAGGTGGTCAAGGCGCTGCGCCAGAACACTGCGTTCCTGCAGCGCGAGGTCGCCAAGCGGCTCGGCCTCAAATTCGCCCCCAAACTCAAGTTTCGCGGCGACGAAAGCTTCGACGAGGCCGAGCGGATCGAACGCCTCCTGCGCGACCCAAAGGTTGCGCGGGATCTCGACGAGGAGTGATCCGGCTAGTTGGTCGCCACCGGTGCAGTTGAGGCGGTCGCCGCCGGCACCTCCATGAACACGCTCGCGCCCGGCCCCAGCGGCAGGTCGAGCGCAACCCATCCGCCCACCAGCACCAGTCCGACCAGCAACAGTCCGACCGAGTAGGGCAGCATGGTCGCCGCCAGGCTGCCGAGGCCGAAGTCCTTCTGCCAGCGCTGGCAGAAGATCAGGATCAGCGGGAAATACACCATCAGCGGGGTGATGATGTTGGTCGCGCTATCGCCCACGCGATAGGCGGCGGTGGTCATCTCCGGCGTGATCCCGAGCAGCATCAGCATCGGTACCAGCACCGGGGCGAGCAGGGCCCACTTGGCGCTGGCCGAGCCGACGAACAGATTGAGCAGCGCGGTGAATAGCACGATCGCCACCAGCAGCGCCCACATCGGCAGACCCGACGAGCGCAGGGCGTCGGCGCCATCGACCGCCATGATCAGCCCGAGGTTGGACCAGCCGAACATCGCGACGAAATGCGCCGCGGCGAAGGCCAGCACGAGATAATAGGCCATGTCGCCCATCGAATCGGCCATCATCTTGACCAGGCTCCGGTGGTCGGTGACCGTGCCCGCCGCCTTGCCGTAGGCCCAGCCGGCCAGCAGGAACAGCAGGAAGAACCCACCGACGAGGCTCTGATAGAAGGGCGTCAGCCGCGCTTCGGGTGTGGCCGTCTGGTCGATCAGCGGCGTGCCCGGCCCGAGCGTGAAGACCAGCCACAACCCGACGACAGCCAGCACCGCGAGGCCCGCCCAGCGCAGGCCCTTGCGCTCGCCATCGGTGAGCGGGCGATCCTGCTCGGGTTCGGGTTCGGTATCGCCGCGCATCGCGGGGGTCCATTTGCCCAGCCGCGGCTCGATGATGCGGTCGGTCACGTACCAGATCACCGGCAGGAACACGAAAGTCATCGCGACGATGAAATACCAGTTGCCCGCGATATTGGCGGTAAACTCGCCGAACACGCTCTCCACCGCCGCTTCGGTGATGCCGAACAGCAGCGCGTCGAGCTGGCCGGGAAGGAGGTTGGCGGAGAACCCGCCCGAAACGCCAGCAAAGGCCGCTGCGATACCTGCGATAGGGTGGCGACCGGCAGCATGGAAGATGATCCCGGCAAGCGGGATCAGCACCACATAGGCAGCGTCTGCGGCGAGGTTGCCGATCATCCCGACCAGCGCGACGATTGGCGTCAGCAGGTAAGTCGGGGCATTGCGCACCCCGGCACGCATTGCGGTGCCGAAAAGCCCGGCGCGTTCGGCCACCCCGGCACCGAGCATGACGACCAGAACGTATCCGAGCGGGTGGAAATGGGTGAAGGTGGTCGGCATCTCGACCCACAAGCGGCGGATGTTCTCCGCCGAAAGCAGCGAGGTTGCGGTGATCACCGTTGCTTGGCCGGTCGCTTCGTCCACTTCGGTCGGGTGGACCGCGGACCATCCGGCGAGCGAGGCGACGACCGATACGATCATCAGCCCGGCAATCAGATAGAGGAACAGGAAGACGGGATCGGGCAGGCGGTTTCCGGTGCGCTCGATCCATCCCAGAATGCCCTTCTGCGCCGGTGCCGCTATCGCCTCTGCCACGCTCTAGTCCCCTTTGGTTGCTGCCAGTCCGGCCGTGCTGTTGCGAAGCGCTAGCATTGCCGCCTGCGCCTGTCGCCCCCGTGAACGATGCGTCTGTTGAATATTTGCCCTTGGCTCTCGCCCGGCGCGGCTGCCAGCGGTAGCTGTGCGCCATGGCCAAGCTCTATTTCTACTATGCCAGCATGAATGCGGGGAAATCGACCACGCTGCTGCAGGCTGATTTCAACTATCGCGAGCGCGGCATGGCGACCATGCTGTGGACCGCCGCGCTCGACGATCGCTCGACCGGCAAGCCGATCGCCAGCCGGATCGGGCTGGAAGCGGGTGCGAATCTGTTCGAGCCGGACACCGACCTGTGGGCGCGGGTGATGGCGGCGCACCGCGCGGAGCCGCTCCACTGCGTGCTGATCGACGAAGCGCAGTTCCTGACCAAGGACCAGGTGTGGCAATGCGCGCGGCTGGCGGACGAGGCGCGCATCCCGGTCCTGTGTTATGGGCTGCGCACCGATTTTCAGGGCGAGCTGTTTCCCGGCAGCGCCGCGCTGCTCGGCATCGCCGATTCGCTGACCGAACTGAAGGCGATCTGCCATTGCGGGCGCAAGGCGACAATGAACCTGCGGGTCGATGCCAGCGGGGCCGCAGTCAGGCAGGGCGCGCAGACCGAGATCGGCGGCAACGATCGCTACGTCTCCCTGTGCCGCAAGCATTTCAGCGAGGCTCTGGCGGGTTGACCGCGCGCGCCCTATCTAGCGCAGCATGACCGACACCATTCTCCTCGCGATCCTCGTGATCCCGTGCCTCGTGGTCGCAATCGTGTTTCACGAGGTTGCGCACGGGCTCGTCGCCAACATGCTCGGCGATCCGACCGCGAAGATGCGCGGGCGGCTGACCTTCAACCCGATCAAGCATGTCGACCCGATCGGCACGCTGGTGGTGCCGGGTGCGCTGTGGCTGTTCGGTGGCCCGATCTTCGGCTGGGCCAAGCCGGTGCCGGTGATGAAGAACCGGCTCAACAACCCGCGCTACGGGATGATGGCGGTGGCGGCGGCGGGGCCGGGGATGAATTTCCTGCTGGCGCTGGTCGGGGCCATATTGCTCGGAATTCTGGGACCAGATGGCTGGCAACTGGCGTTCCATGAAATGGGATGGCTCATGGTCGTCGGCCCGGACGGATCGATGGCCCTTGCCCCGACCGCGATGCTGTTCTTCATCCTGATCAACCTGTTCCTCGCGATCTTCAACCTGCTGCCGATCCCGCCGTTCGATGGCGGGCATATTGTGGAAGGGCTGCTGCCGCGCTCGATGGCGGTGCATTGGGCGAAGGTCCAGCAGATGGGCATGCTGGTGCTGATCGTGCTGATCGCGGCGACCTGGGCCTTCCCGCAGTGGAACATTATCGGCAACACCATCGGCTGGCCGGTGGAATGGGCGCTGGAGAAATACCTGACGCTTGCCAGCGCAATTGCGGGCGGCGGGCCGGCAGGGGCGTGACGCAGGGCGGCAAGCCTGCCCCGAACGGTTGGATCATCCTCGACAAGCCGCGCGGGATGGGTTCGACGCAGGCGGTGGGTGCGGTGAAGCGCAACCTGCGCGAAGGCGGTTACGCCAAGGCCAAGGTCGGGCATGGCGGCACGCTCGATCCTGAGGCGGAAGGCGTGCTGCCGATCGCTCTGGGCGAAGCGACCAAGCTGGCGGGCCGAATGCTCGATGCGAGCAAGGTGTATGAATTCACCATCCGCTTCGGCGAGGAGACCGACACGCTCGACGCCGCGGGCGAAGTGGTCGATCGGTCGGACCATCGACCGACGAGCGGCGAGATCGCAGCGGTACTGCCGCGCTTCACCGGGCCGATCGAGCAGGTCCCGCCCGCCTATTCCGCGCTCAAGGTCGACGGCAAGCGCGCCTACGATCTTGCGCGGGCCGGGGGGCAGGTCGAACTGAAGACGCGCGCGGTGACGGTTTTTGCGCTGACATTCCTCCCCGATACGGGGAGGGGGACCAGCGTAGCTGGTGGAGGGGCACCTTCAGCCGCTGGAAGAAATTCGAAGGTGCCCCTCCACCATCCTGCGGAAGGTCCCCCTCCCCCGGCGGGGGAGGAATCTATCACCCTCGTCGCCCATGTCTCCAAAGGTACCTATATCCGCAGCCTTGCTTGCGATATCGCCCATGCCCTTGGAACCGTGGGCCATGTTACCTATCTCAGGCGCACCAAGGCCGGCCCGTTCCTTGCCGAACAGGCGATTTCGCTGGACAATCTGAACGAAATCGGTAAGGGCGCGCCACTTCAAGACCTCCTCCTGCCGCTCGAGGCGGGGCTGGACGACATCCCGGCTCTGAACCTCAACTCCGTTAGTGCGCAGGCGGTCCGCCAGGGCCGGGTCGTTACGGAAATGCCCCAGGCCGATGGGCTCTACCTCGCGAAGCTGGACAGCGTTCCGGTGGCGCTGGTGGAACTCGAAGGCGGCACGATGAAAGTCGTGCGGGGGTTCAACCTTCCCGATGTCGCTGAGTAAGAGAGAACACGCATGTCGGTAGCACCCGAAATCAAGACGCAGATCATCCAGGACAACGCCCGCCAGTCGAACGACACGGGCAGCCCCGAAGTGCAGGTCGCGATCCTCACGCAGCGGATCCGCAACCTGACCGAGCACTTCAAGGATCACCACAAGGACAACCACTCGCGCCGCGGCCTGCTGGCCATGGTCAACAAGCGCCGGAGCCTGCTGGCTTACCTGAAGCGCAAGGATCTGGAGCGTTACAACGCCCTGATCGCGAAGCTGGGTCTTCGTAAATAAGAGTTTCCGGAGGGCGGCCATCTGGTCGCCCTTCGTCCATCTGCGTCATCCCAGCGAAAGCTGGGATCGCGGGCCGAAAGCTCCGACACAGATCGAACCGATCCCAGCTTTCGCTGGGATGACGACCAGGGGCAGGACTTCACAATTCGGTGAAGCGTGCCTTGGGGCAGAACAAGGCCCCACACCGGACCGGGACGGATTGCCCGGAATATGAGGCCCCGCGATGCAATATGGCACGCGGGTCAGAAGGAAAATACATGTTCGACACGAAAACCGTATCGATGGAGTGGGGCGGCAAAACCCTCACCCTCGAAACCGGCCGCATTGCCCGTCAGGCTGACGGTGCAGTTCTGGCCACCTATGGCGAAACCGTGGTGCTGTGCGCCGTGACCGCCGCCAAGACCGTCAAGGAAGGCCAGGATTTCTTCCCGCTGACCGTTCACTATCAGGAAAAATTCTTCGCCTCGGGCCGCATCCCCGGCGGCTTCTTCAAGCGCGAACGCGGCGCGACGGAAAAGGAAACGCTGGTTTCCCGCCTGACCGACCGCCCCATTCGCCCGCTGTTCCCCGAAGGCTTCTACAACGAGATCAACGTGATCGCACAGGTGCTGTCGTTCGACGGCGAGTGCGAACCCGATATTCTCGCGATGATCGCCGCTTCTGCTGCGCTGACCATTTCGGGCGTCCCGTTCATGGGCCCGATCGGTGCGGTTCGCGTCGGCTATGTCGACGGCGAATACACCCTCAACCCGCGTCAGGACGCGGCCGCCGCCGGTGACCTCGACCTCGTGGTCGCCGCAACCGGCAATGCAGTGATGATGGTCGAATCGCAGGCCCGCGAACTCGACGAAGAAATCATGCTCGGCGCCGTGCTGTTCGCGCATGACGAGTGCAAGAAAGTCGTCAATCTGATCGTCGACCTGGCCGAGAAGGCTGCCAAGGAGCCGTGGGAAGTCACCGTCAGCGACAATTCGGCGATCAAGGCAAAGCTCAAGGACCTGATCGGTGCCGATATTGCCGCCGCCTACAAGCTGACTGACAAATCGGCCCGTTCGGACGCGCTCAACGCCGCCCGTGACAAGGCCAAGGCCGCTTTTGCCGACGAAGATGCACAGACCCAGATGGTCGCGATCAAGTCGGTCAAGAAGGTCGAGGCGGACATCGTGCGCGGTGCGATCCTCAAGGACGGCACCCGCATCGACGGGCGCAAGGTCGACCAGGTCCGCCCGATCGAAGCGATGGTCGGTTTCCTGCCCCGCACCCATGGTTCGGCGCTGTTCACCCGCGGCGAGACGCAGTCGATCTGCACCACCACGCTGGGCACCAAGGACAGCGAGCAGATGATCGACGGTCTCGAAGGCCTGAGCTACTCGAACTTCATGCTGCACTACAACTTCCCGCCTTATTCGGTCGGTGAAGTGGGCCGTTTCGGCGCGCCGTCGCGGCGTGACACCGGCCATGGCAAGCTCGCCTGGCGCGCGCTGCAGGCGGTGCTGCCGAGCAAGGAAGACTTCCCCTACACCATCCGCGTGGTGTCGGACATTACCGAGTCCAACGGGTCCTCCTCGATGGCCACCGTCTGCGGCGGCGCGTTGTCGATGATGGATGCCGGCGTGCCGATCACCCGCCCGGTTTCGGGCATCGCGATGGGCCTGATCCTCGAAGGCGAAGAGTTCACCGTGCTGTCCGACATTCTGGGTGATGAAGATCACCTGGGCGACATGGACTTCAAGGTGGCCGGCACCTCCGAAGGCATCACCACGATGCAGATGGACATCAAGGTCGCCGGGATTACCCGCGAAATCTTCGAAGCTGCCCTCAATCAGGCAAAGGGTGGCCGCGCGCATATCCTGGGCGAAATGACCAAGGCGCTGGGCTCTGCCCGCAGCGAGCTTTCGGCCCATGCCCCGCGCATCGAGACCATGCAGATCGACAAGTCGAAGATACGCGACATCATCGGCACGGGCGGCAAGGTGATCCGCGAGATCGTCGCCGAAACCGGTGCCAAGGTGGACATCGACGACGAAGGCCTGATCAAGATCTCGTCGTCGGACCTCAGCCAGGTCGAAGCTGCCCGCAAGTGGATCAGCGGAATCGTGGAAGAGGCCGAAGTCGGCAAGATCTACGACGGCAAGGTGGTCAACATCGTCGACTTCGGTGCCTTCGTGAACTTCATGGGCGGCAAGGACGGTCTCGTCCACGTCAGCGAGATGAAGAACGAGCGAGTGGAAAAGCCGACCGACGTCGTCAGCGAAGGGCAGGAAGTTAAGGTCAAGGTGCTCGAGATCGACCAGCGCGGCAAGGTCCGCCTTTCGATGCGCGTGGTCGACCAGGAAACCGGTGAAGAGCTGGAAGACACCCGCCCGCCGCGCGAACCGCGTGAACCGCGTGGTGACCGTGGCGATCGCGGCGACCGCCGGGG
>JBGSPZ010000316.1:0-3662 GCA_041738375.1 Parerythrobacter sp.
GATCGCGCTGGTGGCCGGCGCGTAATAGGCCGAGCCGGTGCCTCGCAGCGCGACGATCTCGCCGCCGCCGCCGCGGGTGCGCTTGACGATTTCATCGAGGCGGCCGGCGTCGACGCCCTTGATCTTGGCGAGGTCATGCACCGGGATGCCGCTGATGGTGGAGTAGCTCAGCACCGGCACCATGGTATCGCCGTGACCGCCGAGCACGAAGGCGTTGACATCCTTTACGCTGACACCGAACTCCCATGCGAGGAAGGTCGCGAAGCGCGCGCTGTCGAGCACGCCCGCCATGCCGACCACGCGGTTGTGCGGCAGGCCGGAGAATTCGCGCAGCGCCCAGACCATCGCATCGAGCGGGTTGGTGATGCAGATGACGAAAGCGTCGGGGCAGTTGGCCTTGATGCCTTCGCCGACCGCTTTCATCACCTTGAGGTTGATGCCGAGGAGGTCGTCGCGGCTCATGCCCGGCTTCCGTGCGACGCCCGCAGTCACAATCACCACATCCGCGCCGGCGATGTCCGCATAGTCGTTCGAGCCGGTGATCTTCGCGTCGAAACCTTCGACCGGGCCGCACTGGCTGAGGTCGAGCGCCTTGCCCTGCGGCACGCCCTCGACCACGTCGAACAGGACAATGTCGCCCAGCCCCTTGAGCGCCGCGAGGTGAGCGAGCGAGCCGCCGATGTTGCCGGCGCCGATCAGCGCGATCTTCTTGCGTCCAGTGTTGTTGGCCATGGGAAATCCGTCCTTCCAATCGCGCGGGACCGCAATGCCGAACCGGAAAGGCGCACGCCCGCATCCCGCGAGGAAGCCGCGCCCGGTGCTGCCAAGCGGACTAGGCTTGAGTCGAGGGGATTGCAACCGGCAAAAGCACCGCGTTGTCAACTATATGTGATAACAGTTCGCAATTGCATTAAGGGAGTTGCGTGGAGCCTTCGGGCCGCCGAACTGCCGTAATCAGGTGTCATGCGGTCGCGCGCTGCTCGTCCCCGTCACTGCGTTCCTGCGCCAGCAGCATGGTGGCGAGATAGTCCGGCACCGCGCGGCTGAAATGGTAGCCCTGGCCGAGCGTACAGCCCGCCTCTCGCACCACGCGGACCTGTTCGATCGTCTCGATCCCCTCCGCCACGATATCCATCTCCAGCTTGGAGCCTAGTTCGGCCACCGCGCGGATGATCGCGTCGCTTTTCGCGCCGACATCGGGTCCGGACACGAAGCTGCGGTCGATCTTGACCTTGCTGAACGGATATTTGTGAATGTAGGCGAGCGAGGAATAGCCGGTCCCGAAATCGTCGAGCGCGAACTTCACCCCCGCTTCGGTAAGATCCTCAATGAAGGCTTCGGTCGCAGCATGATCGTCGAGGAACAGGCTCTCGGTCACTTCGAGCTCGAGCCGGTGCGGCGGCAGCTTGGCTTCGCGCAGCGCGTTGAGGATACCGAGCGAGGCACCGGGCGCGCGGATCTGCAACGGCGATAGATTGACCGCCAGCGTCACGTCTTCCGGCCACTGCGCTGCGGCTTTTGCGGCGCGCGAGGTGATCCAGTTGCCAAGCGTAACGATGACGCCGGTTTCCTCGGCCACCGGGATGAATTCGTCGGGCTTCAACTCGCCCTTGCGGGGCTGGAACCAGCGGACCAGCGCCTCGAAGGTCCGGATCTTGCCGGTTTCGAGATCGACGATCGGCTGGAAGAAGATCGACAATTCGTCCTTCAGGATGGCCGCGCGGAGTTCGGCCTCGATCTCGCGACGACGGACAAGATCGCGGCTCATGGTCGCGTCATAGAATCGCGTCTGCTTCCTGCCATTGACCTTGGCGTGGTACAGCGCCAAGTCGGCGCTTTGCATCAGCGTATCGGCGTCGATCCCGTCTTCGGGCATGAGGGCGACGCCGATCGAGGCACCAACCTCCATCCTTTCGCCATTGATCCGCATCGGCCGCATGATCTCGGCATGGATTTCGCTCGCGAGACGTTCGCTTGCCTTGCGGTCCTCGACCTCGGCGATGACGATGAACTCGTCGCCGCCGAATCGGGCGACGGTGGCACCGGGCGGCACGACTTCCTTGAGCCGGTTGGCGGTTTCGAGAAGGACCCTGTCTCCTACCGGATGGCCGAGCAGGTCATTGACTTCCTTGAACCGGTCGAGGTCCATCCAGAACAGCGCCAGCGTCTGGCCGTCGGGCAGGGTCATCATCTTGTCGACGATATCCTGGTTGAGGCCTGCCCGGTTGATCAGCCCGGTCACGACGTCGGTGCGCGCCAAGGCTCGCATCTGCTCTGCCATAAGTTGGCTCGCTTCCGCCGATGCAATCGAATCGCGCAACACCTTGAACACGTTGAGAGTGATCGACGCCATCGCCGGGAGCAGCAGGATCATGGTGACGGCAAGGAAGATGTAGGGCAAAGAGGCGATGTAGATGCAGGCGACAAGGATCGGGAGCGTTACGAGCGTGAGTTGGCCCAGCGCGATGGTGGGCCGGCCGGCATTGCGGGCGCAGATGCCAACACCGTAACACATGGCATTGGCCATCATCAGCACCTCGAGCTCTGCTCCGACTTCCAGCAGCAGCGTCAGCGCGGCGATCAGGCCGAGCAGGAAGGCGTAGCTGAACGCACCGGCTTCGTAGATCAGTTCGAGCCGCTTGGTGCTTTGCAATTCATCATCGGGCGAAAGGCCAACGGCTGCAGTCACCCTGGCGATGGCGATCATCGTCAGCACGCCGCAGCAGATCGAGAGCGCCTGCGAACCGCTCAGCATCGCGACAAGCAGCGTGGAGACGACCCCGTTGAAGGCGCCGATCGCGAGGCTGGCGGGCTGTGTGTAAAGGGTGCGCACGAGAATGCGCCGGACCTGCTCGGTCTGCGCATCGTCTCGCCAAAGACGCGAGAGGCTGCGCAGCAACCTCCCGGCAAGAGCCTTTCGTGCCATGTGCCCGGACTAGTGCGAATAGGTTCGCGTCCGGTTAACGCGAAACTTACCAAACCCTTGGTTCGGCAAGCCGATGACAATCCATGATTTTGCGCCTAACCGCGCGCCCAATGCAACGGGGTCAGGTTCCGGGGAAAGGGCTGGGGTTCAGGCGATCCGGGGCTTGTCGCTGCGGGCGAATTCTTCCGCCATGCGGCGGTCGAGCGTGCGGCACACGCCGAGCCACCATTGATATCCGTCGCTGTCGCCTGCGAAGAATGCGTTTTCGGCTTCTTTGCGTGCGACTTGCGCAGCGCGAAGCCCATGCTCGGCAAAGTGGCGCAGCGCGGCATGGAGCAGACTATCGCTCAGTCCCGCCTCGCCATTGTCGTTCGCCGCTGCGCCAAGCGGGCGACGGGCAAGGATACGCGCCACCGGTGAGCGAAGCGGAGAACGGGCGGCGGCGAAGTGGACCGTCATGAATGAGGATTCCTGCGAGGGGGGAAGAGGTGTTGGAGCCTGTCTACCCGCCTGCGCCTAAGCCTTGGTGTGATTTCAAGGTTTCACGCCGGTTAACCTATTGGCCGGCATTTCCACTACCGTCTTTCGGCCGGCCCGGTTCGTTGATCCAGCGCCCCGAATTGGCATATTCGGGCTTCACCCCGCTGGCATCGGGCAGGTTCTCGGCGGTAAACACGCGGTCGCCGCCGCGCTGCTGCACCGAGGGGGAGTAGACCGGAGCGGCGGCGCGCTGCGG
>JBGSPZ010000333.1:0-12796 GCA_041738375.1 Parerythrobacter sp.
CAGCCGTGCTCGGAGCGCAATCTCCGCTCCCCCCCGTCGCGCGCGCGCCAGATAGTGCGCATGCAACCTAGCTACATCGATATCGGCGCAGGCCGGTTCCCACACCGCGTCGCACCAATCATCGCGCAGACCCGGCACCCGCTCGAGCAATCCGGTGCGGTCGAGCCGCTCGATCGTCACTCCGGTATCTCCGAAACGGTCGAAGAACGCGTCGATCTTCGGTCGGTCACCAGCTCGCCCGACATAGAGCGCGCCGCGCGGGCTGAGGAATCCGCCCTCGCGCAACATCGCGCCCGAGGCGAGCGTCAGCGGGACAATCTCAGGCCCGCCATAGCACTCCTCCCAGAATGCCGCCGAGCGGCCCGTGGTGTGATAGCCGGGCTGGTCTTCCGCCTCGAGCACCAGGACCTGCGCATCGCCGGCCAATTCCGCCGCGAGGCTCGCGCCCGCCATTCCCGCGCCGATGATTGCGAAATCGAACTGCCGCATGGTCAACCGGTATTCGCCATCCCGTCAAGGAAAACGTCGATTTCGGCCAGGGCGCGGTCTCGCACCGGATCGACTTCGCGCAGGATTTCGTGGTGGGCTTCCTTGCCGAAGCGGACCAGCCGGGCGCGGGGTAAGCGCGCCGCCGCCCGCTCGATCGCCTTCATCGCCACCAGCCTGTCGTTCGAGGTGCCCAGGATCAGGAGCGGCGTGCGCACCTTCTCCAGCGCCCCGTCGCCGAAAATCACTTGCATCGACGCATATCCGCGCTCCACCCAGCGCCAGCTGCCGGGACCCATGACGATCTCGGGGCGCGCTTCGCGCCACCACAATTCGTCGGAATAGCGGTCCTTGTCGTGCGTCAGCAGGTTGATCCGTCCGACCGGAATCTCGCCCGGCTTCTCGCTCCACTTCCATGCCGGCCGCGCCGGATCGCCGCGCCGCATGATCGTCTGCGCGATCGAGCGCATCGCGCCGAGCGGCAAGACCGTTCCGTAAAAGCCGAGCATCGGCGCAACCAGCACCGCGCCATCGGGATCGACTGCATTTTCCACCAGAGCGCGCAGGATCAGGTGGCCGCCCATCGAATGGCCGGCCAGCACATGCGGCCCCAGGGTCTGCGCCTTCCATTCGGCCCAGAACCGCCCGAGGTCCGCGATCCATGCAGAGTAGTCTTCGATATGCCCCGTCACCGGATCATTGCCGAGCCGGCCCGATCCCGCCTGCCCGCGCCAGTCCATCGCGGTGACCCGCCATCCGCGCGCATGCCAATAGGCGAGCGTCTCGAGGTATTTTTCATAATTGTCCCCCCGGCCGGGGAAAAACAGGATCGATCCCGGCGGCGTGGCCGAACCCGGCCAGTCGATGCGCCGGATCGGGTGTCCGTCGGCGGCGTGCCACAGGCTCTCGCTCGCCGCTGCAGGGATTGCGCGGCGATCGAATTCGCCCCCTGGTGCATCATGCTTCACGGCGGCTTCTCCGGCTTGGCTAATGCAGACCTCCTGCGGTTGGTTACTTTTTGGTAAGCCCTGTTCTGTAGCACCGCTCCCACAGGGACCTTTGGGGGCAAGAATGCTGGGCGAATATCTCCACTACGGACTGCTGCTTGCCTTGGCAATCGGGCTGCTTGTCGCGGCGTTTACCGACATTCGCCGGCGCCAGATCGACAACTGGCTGACCGCGGCCATCGCGCTTGCCGCACCGCTGTTCTGGTGGTCGAGCGGGCTTGCGCTGTGGCCCGATGTCGCGATCCAGTTCGGCGTGGCACTTGCCGCATTTGCAATCCTGGCCGGCCTCTTCGCGCTGCGCATGATGGGCGGAGGCGACGTCAAGCTGCTGACCGCGCTCGCACTGTGGATCGCGCCCGGCCTGTTCCTCAAACTGATCATCATCATGGCGCTGCTCGGCGGAATTCTGACCATCGTCATGGGTGCATGGCACGTCATGCGCCGCCAGCGCGACAAGCTCGCGATACCCTACGGGGTCGCCATCGCCGCTGCGGGCCTGTGGGTCCTCGGCACCGACTACCTGCCTGCGGCGGGCGCAGCCGCCGGAATCGGGTGAACCTGATTTTAACCACTCGCCACGTAAGCGACGCAATCACAATTGCCCGCAATCCCGCCGGGCCGAATAAGGGGGCTTGAAAAGCCATGGACAGGAAAAAGCTGGTTCTGCTGCTCGGAGCGCTGATCATCGCGATCGGCACCGCCATGGCGGCAAGGAGCATGTTTGCAGGGGCCGCCGCGCCGGAGGCCGAGGCCGCACCGCCCGTCCCCAAGGGGCCCAAGGTCCTTGTCGCACAGCGCAGCCTGCCCGTCGGCACGATCATCACCGCCGATGCAATCAGCTTCCAGCAGTGGCCGGAAGAGCTGGTGCGGGATGCCTATTTCATCGATGGTGAATCGGATGTCTCGCAGCTGATCGGGACGGTTGTCCGCTTTCCCATCACTGCGGGCGAACCGGTTACGCAAGGCTCGCTGGTCAAGCCGGGCGACCGCGGCTTCCTCGCCGCTGCCCTCGGTCCGGGCATGCGTGCCGTCACCGTCCCCGTGTCGGACAAGACCGGCGTTGCCGGCTTCGTGTTCCCGGGCGACCGCGTCGACCTCGTGCTGACCCAGTCGGTCAAGGGCGACGAAGACACGCTGCGCGCATCGGAAACCATCCTGTCCAACCTGCGCGTTCTGGCGACCGACCAGTCGACCACCCAGGACACCACCGAAAGTGGCGACACCATCGTCCGCACCTTCCGCACGGTCACGCTCGAAGTGACCCCGCGCATCGCCGAGAAGATCGCGGTCGCCCAGACGATCGGTACGCTCAGCC
Organism: Parerythrobacter sp.; assembly: GCA_041738375.1. Lineage (GTDB taxonomy): Bacteria > Pseudomonadota > Alphaproteobacteria > Sphingomonadales > Sphingomonadaceae > Parerythrobacter_A. Next base: position 2,809 of record JBGSPZ010000333.1, read on the forward strand.
TCTCGCTGCGCTCGATCTCGGACAACCAGAGCGAACTCGAAAAGGCGATCGCGTCGGGCGACATCAAGATCCCGGACAACGCCACGCCAGAGCAGGAAGAGAAGATCCTGCGCGCAGCGATGTCGCGTCCGATCGACAAGAGCACGACCTATACCACCGGTGGCGATGTATCCCGCTTCCAGCGCTCGAGCATGCCGCCGAAGGATACGCGTTCGATCGGTGGCGCTACTGCTCCGATGGGCCCCGCACCACAGGCAGCCGCCCCGTCGGCTCCGGTGCCGCAAGGTCCTTCGGTTCGCGTGACCCGGGGCAAGACCACGACCGAAGTTCCGGTCAGTGGCGGCAGCAACCTGGTCAGCCAGCAGCGCAAGGGTGTGCAGGACGCCGCCAGCGTAATGCCGGCCGCGCAAGCCACCGTGATCCGTTGAGGCCCGCCATGAGCAAGATCGCAATCACCCGCATCGACGCCGCCATGGCGAAGGCAATCCAACCGAAGGGCAAGCCTATGAAACGCCGTCTTACCGCATCAGCGCTGTTCGCCAGCCTGGCCATGGCACCGCTCGCCGGAGTTCCGGCCGGCACCGCCACCGCCCAGTCGGTCGTCAGCCCGCAGCAGGAAATCGTCCTGTCGATCGGGCGCGGCGAGCTGGTCAATGTGCCGGGCGCGATGGCCGACGTCTTCATCGCCAACGATGCGATCGCCGACGTGCAGGTCAAGTCGCAGCGCCAGCTCTATGTCTTCGGCAAGGCCGGCGGCGAAACGACGGTCTATGCGAGCAACGCCCGCGGCGACATCGTGTGGTCGGCCAATATCCGCGTCGGATCGAACATCGGCAGCGTCGACCAGATGCTCGCCCTCGCGATGCCCGAAGCGCAGATTTCGGTTGCCACCATGGGCAGCAACACCGTTCTGCTGACCGGCACGGTGGCCGCCCCCGAAGACGCAGCCGAGGCGGAACGCCTCGTGCAGGCCTTCATGGGTGACAATGCCAATGTGATCAGCCGCCTGAAGATGGCAACGCCGCTGCAGGTCAACTTGCAGGTGCGCTTCGCCGAAGTCAGCCGTTCGCTGGTGCGCAACATCAGTTCGAACCTGGCGACCGCCGATTCCACCGGCGGCTTCCAGTTCGGCGTGACCAACGGCCGCGGCATCAGCGGCCCGCAATGGACACCGGGTGGACCGGTTGGCGTCGGTGTTACCGAAGGCGCGGACGGTACGACCGTGATCACCGGCAGCGGCGGCGGTGCCACCATCGCCGGGCTCGGCCGGTTGCTCGGTCTCGACCTGCTGGGCACGCTCGACGCAGCCGAAACGCTCGGTCTGGTAACCACGCTGTCGCAGCCCAACCTGACCGCACTTTCGGGTGAAACCGCCGATTTTCTTGCCGGTGGCGAATTCCCGATCCCGATCAGCCAGGGCCTCGGCGCAACGGCGGTCGAGTATCGCAAGTTCGGTGTCAGCCTGGCCTACACCCCGACGGTGCTGGCGAACGGCAGGATCTCGATCCGCGTGCGGCCCGAAGTGTCCGAGCTGTCGAGCCAAGGCGCGGTGACGCTGAACGGCTTCCAGATCCCGGCCCTGACCATCCGCCGCGCGGAAACTACGGTGGAACTGGGTTCGGGCCAGAGCTTCATGATCGCCGGCCTGATGAGCAACAATGCGCAGAACACGATCGACAAAGCACCAGGTGTCGGGGACATTCCGATCCTGGGCAATCTGTTCCGCTCGCGCTCGTTCCGCAGGGGCGAGACCGAGCTGGTGATCGTGGTGACCCCCTATCTGGTCAAGCCTGTCGACGGCAACGAGATCAAGCTGCCGACCGACGGCTTCAACTCCGCCAACGCGCTCGAGGGTCTGCTCGGATACCAGCAGACCACCGAGGGCCCGGTTTCCGAACGTCCGGTTCCCACCGTACGCGACAAGGACGCCCCGCCGCCTGCGGTGTCGCGGATCGATCCGGCGGCGGTCCTGCCGCAGGGCAGCTCCACCGAACGCAGCGCCAAGAACGGCGAAACCAAACCCAACGGCGAACGCCAGGCCGATGCCTCGGTGGCTCCCGGCTTCAGCCTCAAGTGAGAAAGGTGAGTAAAATGCAACTTGCACGGAATCGCAAATTCGCAGGCGCGCTCGCCCTCTCGCTCGGCCTTTCGCTGGGTGCTTGCGGCGGCATGCCGACCAACCCGAGCCTCTACAGCCTCAAGCAGCCGGTGGTCGAACGGACCAACTTCACCTTCGACGTACAGGCCGGGGGCGGCGGGCTGAGCATTCCCGAGCAGCAGCGGCTGTCAGCTTGGTTCGAAGCGATGGAACTGGGCTATGGCGATCGCCTGTCGATCGAGGATCCGATGATGAGCGCGGCAACGCGCGAAGCCATCGCCAAGCTGGCTGCACGCCATGGTGTGCTGCTCAGCGACGGCGCGCCGATGACAGCAGGCTATCTCCAGCCTGGCAGCGCACGCGTTGTCGTGACCCGCTCGAGCGCATCGGTGCCCGGTTGTCCCGATTGGTCGGCTTCGTCGGACATGAACTACAACAACGCGACTTCGCCCGGCTACGGGTGCGCCACCAACAGCAATCTGGCGGCAATGGTCGCCAATCCGGAAGATCTGATCACCGGCCAGACCGGCAGCGGCACCACCACGGTATCGACGTCGAACAAGGCGATCGGCAGCTACCGCGATCAGGCGCCGACTGGTGAAGGCGGCCTGACCCAGAACAACACCAACACCGGCGGAGGCAACTGAACCATGAACGCTCCCTGGAAACCGGCTGGCGCGGGCAATCGCGATCCGTTTGCCGCCTATATCTGCGACGAGGCCGCGCTCGACGTGCTGCGCCCGGTCGTGATCGAAATGGGCTGGCAGCCCGAGAAGTGCAACAAGGGTGGCCTGCGCAATGCGGTCCAGTCATTGTCCGTCTCGGCCAGCCCGAACATCCTGATGGTCGACCTGTCGGAAAGCGGTGACCCGCTCAATGACATCAATGCTCTGGCCGAGGTTTGCGAACCCGGCACGGTGGTTGTGGCGATCGGCCAGGTCAACGATGTACGCCTGTACCGCGATCTCGTATCGAGCGGCATCCACGACTATCTGCTCAAGCCGCTTTCGGCCGGGCAGCTGCGCGATGCGCTGAACCAGGCACAGGCGGTCTTCGCTGCTCCGCGGTCGAATGACCCGGATACCGCCAAGCGGCACATCTCGACCGCAGTCGTCGGGACTCGTGGCGGTGTCGGCGCATCGACGCTGGCAACCTCGCTGGCGTGGATCTTCAGCGCCGACAAGAAAATGCCGACCGCCTTGCTCGACCTCGATGTCCACTTCGGAACCGGCGCGCTCGCGCTCGACCTGGAGCCGGGCCGCGGCCTGACCGATGCGATCGACAACCCCAGCCGTATCGACGGCCTGTTCATCGAACGCGCCATGATCCGCGCAAACGACAATCTCGCGATCCTCTCAGCCGAGGCACCGATCAGTGCCCCGCTGATGACCGACGGTTCGGCCTTCCTCCAGTTGGAGGAAGAATTCCGCGCTGCGTTCGAGATGACGATGGTCGACTTGCCGCGCAACATGCTGATCAATTTTCCGCACCTGCTTGCCGACATCAATGTCGTCGTGCTGGCTACCGAAATGACGCTCGCTTCGGCGCGCGACACGATCCGCATCCTGTCCTGGCTCAAGACCAACGCTGCCCATGCAACTCCGCTGATTGTGGCCAACAAGGTGCAGGGAGCGGTGTCGGAGATCAGCAAGGCGGACTTCGAGGCCTCGATCGAACGGAAGATCGATTTCTCGATCCCCTACGACATCAAGGCGGCGGCCAATTCGGCGAAGCTGGGTCAGACCTTCGTCGACGCCAACCGCGGGGCCAAGGCCACTTCGGTCATCAAGCAATTGGCGGATCGCATCCTCGGGGCTTCCGAAGAGGCAGCCGAAGACGACAGTCCGGAGAAGAAATCACTGCTCGGCGGGTTCGACCTCAAGTCGCTCCTCGCAAAGAAGTCTTCGAAGGGCGCAAAAGTCGCCGCTCAATAGCCCGGGTGCTGGCGCATTTCCGTCAATCGGAGAGCGCCGGCAGGATCAAGAATTGAACGAGTAAGGAAAGGCAGGTCGAGCGCATGAGCATCCTACAGCTCCTGCTGTTTGGTGGAGGACTGATGGCTTTCATGGTCATCGGTTACACCGCGCTGTCCGGCCCTTCGGCCGCGAAAGAGAGCCAGCGTCGGCTCCAGTCGGTCCGTTATCGCCATTCGCAAAGCACCGACACCAAAGTCGAGTCGCAACTCAAGAAAGCGATCGCCGCGCGCAAACCGAAGACCTTCAAGATGGCCGGCGCGGGGTCGCGCTCCGAAGCCCTGGCCGGGCGGCTCGATCGCACCGGCAAGGGCTGGACGCTCACCCAGTACATCTACGCCTCGCTTGGCCTGACACTGGGCATTGCCCTGATCGTCTACCTGCGGTCCGGCGCGCTGCCGCTCTCGCTCGGTATCGGTGCGGTGATCGGTGGCGGCCTGCCGCACCTGGTCGTCAACCGCTTCATCAAGAAGCGGACCAACGATTTCAATGCCAAGTTCCCGGATGCGATCGAACTGCTGGTCCGCGGGCTGCGCTCGGGCCTACCCGTAACCGAAACGCTCGCGGTGGTGGCGCAGGAAGTGCCCGGCCCGGTCGGGCTCGAGTTCAAGGGCGTCGTCGAGCGGATCAAGATCGGTCGTTCGATGGAAGAATCACTGCAGGAAACCGCCGACCGGCTTGGCATCCCGGAATTCAACTTCTTCTGCATCACCCTCGCAATCCAGCGGGAAACGGGCGGCAACCTTGCAGAGACGCTGTCGAACCTCGCCGACGTGCTGCGCAAGCGCGCGCAGATGAAGCTCAAGATCCGGGCGATGAGCTCGGAATCCAAGGCTTCGGCCTATATCGTCGGCGCGCTGCCCTTCATCGTCTTCGGGATGATCTGGTGGATCAACCCGGGTTACGTCGGCGGCTTCTTCGAAGACGATCGCCTTATCGCGACCGGCCTTGGCGGCATGGTGTGGATGGGCATTGGCGCCTTCATCATGGCCAAGATGGTCAGCTTCGAAATCTGAGTCGGGGACACAGAACATGATCAGTCAGGGTTCCGGACCAACGCTCCTCGGTTTCGATGTCATCTTCGTCGGCACGATCCTCGCGGGCGTAGCTGCCTTGGCGGTGATGCTGGCAATCTATGCCGCCATCACAGTCAAGGACCCGATGGCCAAGCGCGTCAAAGCGCTCAACGAACGGCGTGACGAGCTCAAGGCGGGCATCGTCAAGTCGCAAGGCCGCAAGCGCACCAGCCTCGTTCGCAAGACCGAAGGCACAGAGAAGATGAAGGACACGCTGAAGGGCATGAAGGTCCTTCAGCAGAGCCAGGTCGAAACCATCCAGCAAAAGCTGGCGCACGCCGGGTACCGCAACAAGGAACTCGCGGTGATGGTGATCGCGGCCCGCATGGTGCTGCCGATCGTGCTGGGCATCGGCGCCTTCATCGCGTTCTATGTGGTCGAGATCTATCCCGACTGGCAGATGAAGCGCGTCGCCGCGCTCGGCTTCGCCGTATTCATCGGCTACAAGGGGCCCGAGCTGTTCCTCAAGAACAAGGCCGGCAAGCGCACGACCGAAATCCGCAAGGGCCTGCCCGACGCGCTCGACCTGCTGGTCATCTGCGCCGAGGCCGGCCTGACCGTCGATGCCGCGTTCAACCGCGTGGCCAAGGAACTGGGCCGGGCCTATCCCGAACTGGGTGACGAATTCGCGCTGACCGCGATCGAACTGTCCTTCCTCAGCGAACGCAAGATGGCGTTCGACAACCTCGCTTATCGCGTCGACCTGGAATCGGTGCGCGGGGTGGTCACCACCATGGTGCAGACCGAACGCTACGGTACGCCGCTCGCTTCGGCATTGCGCGTGCTGTCGGCCGAATTCCGCAACGAGCGCATGATGCGCGCCGAAGAAAAGGCCGCGCGCCTGCCCGCAATCATGACGGTGCCGCTGATCCTGTTCATCCTGCCGGTGCTGTTCATCGTCATTCTCGGCCCGGCGGCCTGTTCGATCAGCGACGCGTTTGCTGCAAAGCCGGGTCGCTAGCCAGAGTCACCCGACCCCAAAGGGCAGTGGTTCGGCCCCGGAGCCTCGATCAGGCTTCGGGGCCGAATTGCGTCGCCTGCTCGCGAATGCGCCCGAGGATATCGCGAAACGCATCTTCGCGTTCGGTACCCAGCGCTTCGAGCAGGCTCGCCTCGATTGCGCGCGCGCGCGGCACGATCTTGCCATGCATTGCCACGCCCGCTTCGGTCAGCTCGAGCATGTGCGAACGTCCGTCACTGGCATTGGGCTTGCGCCGGGCCAGATCGCGATCCTCCAGCACCTTGCACGCGCGGTTGACCGCCACCTTGTCCATCACCGTGCGTTCCGCCAGTTCGCGCTGGGTCAGCGCGCCGGCATCCCCCAGCATGGCCATGACGCGCCACTCGGTAACCTTGAGTCCGAATTCGCGGTGATAGACCTGCGCGATCCGGTTGCTCACCGCATTGGACGCGACCGACAGCTGGTACGGCAGGAAGGTCGCAAGATCGAAATCGGAGGCGTCGGCGTTGCTCATCGCACCGGTTACTAAGGAAACCGGTTTCGATGGCAAGCGCTCATCCCGCGACTTTCGCCGGGCAAACTATTCGTATCCCGGCTCGTCCCACCAGGGATAGAAATCGGGCATGTCGGCCGAGACCGTGTCGGGATAGGCCGGGGCGCGCTTTTCGAGGAAGCTGGCAACGCCTTCCTTCGCGTCGTTGCTACGGCTGAGGCGATAGATCGCACGGCTGTCGATCCGGTGCGCGTCCATCGGGTGCCCCCCTGCCCCGATCCGCCACAGCATCGCCCGCGTCATCGCGACCGATACCGCCGAGGTGTTGTCGGCGATTTCGCGGGCAATGCCGATGGCCGCGTCCATCAGTTCGGCTTGCGGGTGGACGGAGCGCACTAGGCCCGCGTCGAGTGCTTCCTGCGCGTCGAAAATCCGCCCGGTCATGCACCATTCGAGCGCCTTCTGCATCCCGACCAGCTTGGGCAGGAACCAGCTCGACGCGGCCTCGGGCGTGATCCCGCGCCGCGCGAAGACGAAGCCGAAGCGGGCATTGTCCGAACACAGTCGGATGTCGAACGGCAATTGCATGGTCGCCCCGACGCCCACCGCAACGCCGTTGCACGCACCGATCAGCGGCTTTTGCGAATTGAACAGCCGCAGGGTCAGCCGCCCGCCCCCGTCGCGCACGCGCTGGTCGGACAGATCCTCGACCGGGTTGGGGTCGGAAAACACATGCCCGCCGCCTTCTGGCGTGAGATCGGCCCCGGCGCAGAAGGCCCGGTTACCATGGCCGGTCACGATCACCGCGCGAACGCTGTCATCGGCATCGGTCACGTCCAGCGCGTCGATGAATTCCTGCATCATCGTGCGGGTGAAGGCGTTCATTTTTTCCGGCCGATGCAGCGTGACAGTGGCGATGCCGTCAGCGATGTCGAGCTTGATCTGGGTGAAGTCGGACATGTCTCTCTCCTTTTCCTCCCCATGAACTGGTCATGGGAAGGTGGTAGCGCGAAGCGCTAACGAAGGGGCCAAGGCGAAACCGGCCCCTCCACCACCAAACCTGCGGCTTGGCGGTCCCCCTCCCCATCGCAAGTCGATGGGGAGGATATTCTTCAGCGCGGTGCCATCCGGATGGCGCCGTCGAGACGCACATCCTCGCCGTTGAAATAGCCGGTCTCGATCATGCACATCGCAAGCTTCGCGTATTCTTCGGGGTAACCGAGCCGCTTGGGGAACGGCACCGATGCCGCCAGCGCTTCCTTCACCTGCGGCGGCGCGGCGTTCATCAGCGGGGTGTTGAAGATGCCCGGCAGGATGGTGTTGACGCGGATGCCCTCGCTCATCAGGTCGCGCGCGATCGGCAGGGTCATGCCGACAACGCCGCCCTTCGACGCAGAATAGGCGGCCTGCCCCATCTGCCCGTCTTCCGCCGCCACCGATGCGGTGTTGACGATCGCGCCGCGATCGCCGTCCTCGCTCAGCGGATCGAGCGTCAGCATGCCCGCCGCCGACTTGGCGATGCAGCGGAAGGTGCCGATCAGGTTGACCTGGATGATGAATTCGAACGCCGAGAGCGGGAAGTGCTTGATGCTGCCGTCTTCCTTGCTGCGGCTGGCGGTTTTCATCGCGTTGCCGATCCCCGCGCAATTGACGAGGATGCGTTCCTGCCCATGCGCTTCGCGCGCCCTGGCGAAGCCCGCGTCGACGTCTTCCTCGCTGGTCACATTGACCTTGCAGAAGATCCCGCCGAGCTCGGCGGCGACCGCCTGGCCCTTTTCCTCGTTCATGTCAAAGATGGCGACCTTGGCACCCTTCGCGGCGAGCGCGCGCGCGGTTGCTTCGCCGAGGCCGGATGCACCGCCGGTCACGACGGCCGGGGTATTGGCTGAAACTTCCATAGTATCTTCCTATCTATCAGCTAGCTTGAGCTTTTTGATCGCGTTCTGACCCGCATCGAAGATGCCACCGAGCAATTGTTCATCGAGCCAACGCGGCCAGACAATCAGATCAGCAGCTTCATCAAGTTTCGCGAACATGATTGCCTGCATACGCATACCCCATTCGGTGTGGTCGTCGAGCAGCTTCAGAACACCATCATTCACGCCAACTTTGACAAGCGCCTCATTGGCGTCGCGTGGAAATTCTTGAAACAACACGTACTCAGCAAAACAAGTTCCGGAGCTCTCGTCATCAAGGTACGCGAATGGCAAAACGTCAATGGACTCAAGACCCGTCTGCTTGATCGTTACACTCGTCCGCTGCCTAAGCTGTAGAGTCACGATAAGAGCGTTTGCCCTACGATGTTCAGCCTTCTCCTGAGGCATTTGCTCAAGCCGCGCATCGAATGCTTTCTTCACAACAGCCCGAGTCTGCTCCGCATTGGCATTCGAAAGCCAGCCCATGCTCTAGAGCGCCTCGATAATCGTGACGTTGGCGACACCGCCGCCTTCGCACATCGTCTGCAGGCCGTATTTCTTGCCGCGCGCGCGCAAGGCGTGCACCAGCGTCGCCATCAGCTTGGTGCCCGACGCGCCGAGCGGATGGCCAAGCGCGATCGCCCCGCCATTGACGTTGAGCTTTTCCGGATCGGCCCCGGTGTGCTTGAGCCATGCGAGCGGCACCGGTGCGAAAGCCTCGTTGACTTCATAAAGGTCGATATCGCCGATGCTCACGCCCGCTCGTTCCAGTGCGCGGTCGGTCGCGAACAGCGGTTCCTCAAGCATGATCACCGGGTCGCCGGCAGTCACGGTCAGGTTGTGGATGCGCGCGAGCGGGGTCAGGCCGTACTGTTTGAGAGCACGCTCGGACACCACCAGCACCGCGCTCGACCCGTCGCAGATCTGGCTGCTGGTTGCAGCGGTGATCGTGCCTTCCGGGCTGAGCAGCTTGACCGAGGAGATGCTTTCCAGCGTCGCATCGAAGCGGATGCCCTCGTCCGACGTGTGCATCGCGCTGCCTTCGGGCGTTTCCATCTCGACCGGCACGATTTCGGCCGCGAACGCTCCGCTCTGCGTGGCCTCAATCGCCTTCTGATGGCTGGCGAGCGCGAAACGGTCGAGATCGTCCTTGGTGAAGCCGTGCTTCCTGACGATCATCTCGGCACCCATGAACTGCGACCACTGGATACCGGGGTATCTCTCCTCGAGGCCGGGCGATTTGTAGTTCCCCAGCCCTTCCTTCATGTGGAACATCGCGGTCGAGCCCATCGGCACGCGGCTCATGCTTTCGACCCCGGCGGCGATCACCACATCCTGCGTGCCGCTCATCACCGCCTGCGCGGCGAACTGCATCGCCTGCTGCGACGATCCGCACTGTCGGTCAATGGTTACAGCTGGAATGCTGTTGGGCAGTTTGGATGCGAGCACCGCGTTGCGGCCCAGATCCATA
>JBGSPZ010000350.1:0-3580 GCA_041738375.1 Parerythrobacter sp.
GCGCAGCCGTCGCTCCGGCGGTGGTGGCGGTGGCCAGCGCCGCGAGGGCTGATCGGCTGTAACATTCCGGTTATCGCAACCGAATAGGGCTCCTGATCGGCGCGGCGGTTGGCAAGCGGGGTTCCGCGCGCCATATCGCCCCGCCAGACAGGAGCTCTTTCATGCCCGCCTACGACTACGACCTCTTCACCATCGGTGCCGGTTCGGGCGGGGTGCGCGCGAGCCGTGTCGCCGCTGCGCATGGCGCGAAAGTCGCCGTGGCAGAGGAGTACAGGGTCGGCGGCACCTGCGTCATCCGCGGCTGCGTGCCCAAGAAGATGCTCGTCTACGGCGCGCATTTCGCCGAGGATCTGGAAGATGCCGAACAGTTCGGCTGGAAGATCGAAGGCAAGAGCTTCGATTGGGTCCGGCTGCGCGATACTGTTCTGGGGGATGTGACGCGGCTCGAGGGTCTCTACACCGAGACGCTTGAGAACCACAATGTCGAGGTCTTCCACGAGCGCGCCGAGATCACCGGGGATCATCAGGTCACACTGGCGAGCGGCAAGGTCGTCACCGCGAAATACATCCTGATTGCTACGGGCGCGCGCCCCGCGCTGCTCGAATTTCCGGGCAGCGAGTTGGCGATCACCTCGAACGAGGCGTTCCATCTCGACGCCTTGCCCGAGCGGGTGATCATCGCGGGCGGCGGCTATATCGCCAACGAGTTTGCCGGCATCTTCAACGAGTTCGGCAGCAAGGTCAGCATCGTCAACCGCTCGGACCAGCTGCTGCGCGGTTACGACGAGAGCCTGCGCGACCGGCTGCTGCAAATCAGCCTGATGAAGGGCATCGAGTTCCACTTCAACACGACATTCAAGTCGATCACGAAGAACGACGATGGCACGCTGCATGTCGAGCTCGAAGGATGCGACGACAAGGATGTCGATCTGGTCATGTTCGCCACCGGGCGGGTTCCCAATGTCGAAGGTCTCGGCCTCGAAACCGTGGGTGTGGAACTGGGCGATAAGGGCGAGATCAAGGTCGACGAATACTCCCGCACCAATGTCGATTACATCTATGCCGTGGGCGATGTTACCAATCGCGTGCAACTGACCCCGGTCGCGATCCGCGAAGGGCAGGCGTTTGCCGATACCGTGTTCAACGATGATCCGAAGACGGTCGACTACGATTGCATCCCGAGCGCGGTGTTCAGTCACCCGCCGCTCGCCGGGGTCGGCATGACCGAGGGCCAGGCTCGCAACAAGCTCGGCTCGATCAAGGTCTATCAGTCCGATTTCCGCCCGATGAAGAATGTCGTGGCGGGGCGAAATGAGCGCGGACTCTACAAGATGATCACCGATGCGGCGAACGACCGGATCGTTGGTATTCACATGATCGGCCCTGAATCGCCGGAAATCATGCAGGCCGCGGCTGTGGCGGTGAAGGCGGGCCTCACCAAGGCCGATTTCGACGCAACCGTGGCGATCCATCCGACCATGGCCGAGGAACTGGTGCTCCTGAAGTAAGTTGCCGCGTGAAACCGTTCCCGTTACTCTGGCGCAAAGGAGAACGGGGATGGCGGGGACGGTTCTGGTCACGGGCGGCACAGGCTATATCGCGGGCGAGCTGATCCGGCAGCTTCTAGCCAGGGGCTGGACGGTCCATGCGACGGTCCGCAACAAGGCGAAAAGCGAAGCGAAACTGCGAGCGCGGGTCGGCAATCCGCCCGACGATCGCTTCCACGTGTTTGAAGCCGAACTGATGAATGATGCGGGCTGGGCCGAGGCGATGGCCGGGTGCACGCATTGCGCGCATGTCGCATCGCCGATCACGGTATCCACTCCCAAGCACGAGGACGAGATGATCGTCCCTGCGCGCGAAGGCACATTGCGTGCGCTGCGTTTTGCCAAGGCGGCAGGGGTCAAGCGGTTCGTGCAAACCAGTTCGATGGCGGCGGTCGCCTATGGCCGCAGCGAAAAGTTCTACACCGTCGATGAGAGCGACTGGACCGACGTCAACCACCCAGATGTCTATCCCTACGTCAAGTCGAAGACCATCGCCGAGCGCGCCGCGCGTGACTGGGTGGCGGCCGAGGGTGGCGATATGGAGTTCGTTTCGGTCAACCCGTCGATGGTCCTCGGGCCGGTCGACGATCCCGACTTCTCGCCCTCGGTCGAGGCGGTGAAGCAGGTGCTCGACGGATCGATGCCGATGGCACCCGATCTCGGCTTCGCCATCGTCGACACCCGCGACTGTGCCGAACTGCATGTGCGCTGTCTCGAAGAACCGGGGCTGGCGAATGAGCGGTTTCTCGCTTCGGGCCGGTTCCTCAAGATCATCGACGTTGCCGAAGTCATTCGCGGCGCGCTGCCGGCGGAGCAGACCCGCAAGGTGCCGAAGCGGATCATGCCAAACTGGATGGTTTCGGTGCTCAGCCTGTTCAATCCGGGCGTTCGTTCGATCAAGAGCGAAGTCGGCAAGACCCGCAACACCGATGCCAGCCACGCGAAGGAACGGCTCGGCTGGGAAACGCGTCCCGCCGAGGAAAGCATCATCGATTGTGCGAGGAGCCTGATCGAGAAAGGCGTGGTGAAGTTCTGATGCGGCTGTCGGGCAAGACCGTCCTGCTGACCGGCGGGAGCGCGGGGATCGGGCGCGAGATCGCGCGCCAGCTCAAGGCCAAAGGGGCCCAAGTAGTTCTGACCGGGCGCAATGACGAACGGCTGGATTTCATGCGTGCCGAAGGCTTCGAAACGATCCGCGCCGACCTGTCCAACCCGGCAGGGGTCGATGCGCTCGTCGAGGGGCTTGGCGAGCGCAGCTTCGATATCATGATCAACAATGCAGGACAGGGGGTGGACCATGATTTCCGTGAATCCGCGCCTGATCCGGATGCGGCGGACGGTTGCATCTACGCCAATCTCAGCGCGCCGGTGCGATTGATTGCGGCGCTGTTGCCGCGCCTGCGCAAGATGCCCGAGGCGGCGATCGTCAACGTCACCAGCGGTCTTGCCATCGCCCCGAACGCGGGCAGCCCGGTCTATTGCGCGACCAAGGCGGGGCTGCGCAGCTACACCAAGGCGCTGCGCGCACAGCTGAAAGGCGAGAACATCCATGTGATCGAGGCGCTGCCGCCGGTGGTCGAGACGCAGATGACCGCCGATCGCGAGGGTGGGAAGATGCCGCCGCAGGAATGCGCGCGGCAGATCGTTGCCGCACTCGAAGGCAACCGCGCAGAAGCCAATGTCGGCATGGTCAAGCTGCTCAGGGTGGTCCATTCGATCAGCCCGAAGCTTGCCGAAAGCATCATGATCAGGTTCTGAGCGCCGCTTGACCCGTTGGGGCAGTCGCGGCAAGGCACTCGAAACCAAGGATCAGGGGTGCCAATGTCCGCCAATATTGCCGAAATGGAAAAGCGCCGCGAGGCTGCCCAGCTGGGCGGCGGGGAGAAGCGCATCGCCGCGCAGCACGCCAAGGGCAAGCTGACCGCGCGCGAGCGGCTCGACGTCCTCCTCGACGAAGGCTCGTTCGAGGAGCTCGACATGTATGTCGAACACAACTGCACCGATTTCGGGATGCAGGATCAGGTCTTTCCCGG
>JBGSPZ010000363.1:0-7094 GCA_041738375.1 Parerythrobacter sp.
GCGCAGCCGCTCCTTCGACCATCGCCACCGCCAGCCGTTGCGCCTGGTCCGCCGGCAGCCCGAGTTCGCCCGCCCCCGCCGCAAGCGCGTCGATGAAACGGTAGACGAATCCCGGGCCCGACCCTGCGAGCGCCGTGGCAAGATCGAACTGGCTCTCGTCATCGAGCCATTCGGCAGTGCCGATCTCTTCGGCGAGTGCGGTAACGTTAGCGCGTCCTGCGGCATCCAGTCCGCGCGAAATCAACGCATTGGGCGACTTTCCGAGAGCCGATGCGAGGTTGGGCATGAACCGGACGACCCCGCGCGCACGCGGGAAGCGGCGCGCGAGACTTTCAAGCTCGACCCCGGCAAGAACCGACAGGATCAGTGTTTCCGGCCCGGCCAGCGGCTCCAGACCCTCTGCAATGTCGTCGATCATATGAGGCTTGATGCCAAGCAAGATCGCGTCGAACTGCGTGCCCGGCCACTGGTTATGGACCTTCAGGCCATGATCGACTTCGGTCTTGCTGGGGTGGTATACCTCGAACCGCGAGGGCGAGCTCCCGGACGCCAGCCAACCGTCGACCATTGCGCCGGTCATGGTGCCAAACCCGACGATGAGGATCTTTTCAATTGCCAAACTGTCGCTCCGTTCTTCCGGAGCCGGACCTAGGCTTCGCCGTGCGCGTCCACAAGGGCGCTGTCGAGCGCTTCGCGCGGGCTGCGATCGCTCCACAGCACGAACTGGAACGCGGGATAGAACCGGTCGCATTCGTCGACCGCCGTCTCGACCAGCGCCTGTGCCTGGTCGAGGCTCAGCATACCGTCGTCGCCGAGCATCGCGCCGTTGCGATAGACCAGTACCCCGCCCTTCGACCACACGTCGAAATGGCCCAGCCAGAGCTGTTCGTTGACCAGCGCCAGTAGTTCGTAGGCGGCCACGGTCTTGTTGTTCGGTACCCGCACATCGGGCAGACACAGCAGCTGCAGCACATTGTCTTCCGCCCGCCAGATCGCGCGCAACTGGTACTTGGCCCAGCTACCCTGGATCTCGCCCGTGATCTCGTCAGCCGAAAGCGCCTGCACCGGCCACCCGCGCGCCTCGAACAGGGCGGCGAGCATGTCGACCGGGGCCGAATCATCATCGCCGGTGTACCGCTCTTCGGCGACGGTCATGGGGTCGGGGCCTTGCTCATTCCGGGTGGATGCCGTGAGGAAAGGTTAGCGCGCAATGGGGGCAAGCAGCACCGCTGGGGAGAACTCATCTTGGCTGTTCACAGCCTGTGCAAAACGGCGGCTCGCTGTCAGCCGAGCGGCTTGATCTCCTGCCCTTCCGGGCTGGTGTAAGTGAACCCGTCGACACCCTTTTCCTTGAGCAGGTTCAATGCCTTGCGAGCTTCCTGCAAGCTGGGATAGGGCCCTGCAAGGAGCCGGTTCGCCTCGCCCCACGGCGTCGTGTTCGGTTTGAGCTTGCCAAGCACATTGGGCGCTTTGCCGCTCATCCGGCGCCAGTCGAAACCGAGTGCCTTGAGGTCCTTGCCCGTCGCGATCTGTACCCAATGGCGGCTCGGATGGACGATTTTGGGAGCCGGCGGCGGAGCAGGCTTTTCGACCTCGCGTGGAGGCTTGATGCTGGTGATATCGACCCCGCCACTGCTTGAAGGGACCGGCGGTGCGGCCTCTGCAAAAGCGGCAAAAGCTTCTGCCACGCTGAGGTTCTCCTCCGCTTCTGCTGCAATCGTCTCGGAGGAGACCGGTTCTGCCGAAGCAGTCCCGACCCGGGCAAGATCGAAGCCCGGCTCGGGACCAACGACAGGTGCGGAGGCGGGCATAGCGGGCTGCGTTGCCGGAACCTCGCTCATGGCAATGGCCGTCGGCGCTGCAAGACCTGACGCTTCTGCGGCGGGCAGCTCGACCGGTGTCACGGGAAGTTCGCGCACCGCAACACCCGTTGGCGCTGCCGAGGCCGTCGCGCTTGCTGCTGGCTCGATGGCGGCGATCTGCGCTGGCACTTCCGCTGACGTAGCGGAATCCGGCTGCACGGTTGCAGGTTCACGTTCTATGCGCCGGACGATTACCGGTTGCGGATTGGTACGCTGAAGCGGATCGGACGCCCGCTCACGCTCGGCGCGCGCGACTTCGCGCCGCACGGGCTCAGGCAGGTCGGCAGTCGAAACCACTCCTGCAGGACTGCCTGCTACTTCCGCGACAGGTTCTGCCGCAACACTCCGCCCGCGATCGGGCCGCCTGCGCTGGCTCGTCGTATCGACGCGCTGCCCGAGCGGTTCCCCTTGTGGAGCAAGACTTGCGTCGGCGGTTCGGATCAGCCCATTCTGCTCGCGATACTGCGCGACTTGCGGCGTATCGCGACCGATCTGTGCTGCGCGGGGGAAGACACCAAGATTGCCCGCCGCGGCCTGCTGCGCCGGGGTGAGACGCTTCATGTAGCGCAAATAGGGCTCGATCCGGGCCGACATTTCGCGCGCCATCACCGCAGCGGCGATTTCGACCGCTTCATCTTCTTCTCCGAGGATTGCCAGACCGAAGGCGCGTGTCCGGTACGACGCGGAATCGCCCTTCGCGACAAGCGGATTGAGCGTATTCTGGAAGCCCGCCTTGTCGCCCGCGATGGCAAGGCTGAGCGACAGGCGGCGGCGCAGCTCGTCATCTTCGGCCAGCGCCAGACCACTGCGGTATTCATTTTGTGCCGAGACATTGTCGCCCACCAGATCGTAGGCGAGCCCACGGTCGAGCGCCACGCTGGCCATTTTCGCTCCAGCCTCTTCGGCGCTGTCGAACAGTCCGATTGCCTTGAGCGGATCGCGCGCGCGCACTGCGGCGCGTGCCAAGCCCAGCAGGACTCGCGGATTGCCCGGCGCAAGCGCCTCTGCGCGCTGGAAAAAGCCCTCCGCCGCGCCGATGTCATCGAGGACCAGCGATGCCTCGCCTGCGTCTAGCAGTGCATCGACATCCTGCGGGCTTTGCGAAATGCGCCTCAAGGCTGCATTGAGCTGACCCAGCTCCTTCGGTGGCAACGGCTGCACAACTTCCTGAGCCGCTGCGACAGTAGGACACGCCAGCAGTGCGGGTGACAGTGCCGCACCCGTCAAGGCAAGTAGTTTGCAAATCGACCTTGTCATGGGGAAGGCCCGCATAGCTGCGCCGGTTGCGCGGGTAAAGCAACCGATTGAACCGCCCGCGATGAACGAAGGCGAAACCGGCTGGCGCAGTTTACTGGTTGTTCTGACGGCCGAGGAAACGCGGGATGTTGAGCGAGGAGCCACCTTCCCCCTCGCCTTCGCCTTCGTCCTCTTCGTCGTCCTTGTCGTCCGACGACCCGCGCGAGAGGTTTGCCATCCGCTCGAAAAGCGTGCTCCCGGCGCTGGATTCGCCGCCTGAAATCAAGCCTCTACGGCGGCCGCCACCCGTCTTCACCTGCAACGGCTGATCGTCTTCAGCCAAACGGTCCGCGTCTGCCAGAAGCCTGTCGCCTTCAGGAGCATCGCCGCCCACTTCTGCGCCTTCCAAACCGAGATCGAGCGGTTCGGCATTCTGCCGACTGCCGTCATCGACATCGCCCCAATCGTCCTCATCGGATCCGTGTTCGTCACCGGCAGGGGTCGATGAAGAAAGCGCCGCATCGCCCAACGCGCCCTCGCCGCCTGCTTCTTGCGGTTCGTATGGATCGGGCACTTCGTTTCGCATGCCGGCAAGGGGATCGACGATGCCGTCGACATCATCATCCTCGTACCCGTCCTCGAAATCCTCGTCGGCTCCGGCGACCTGATAGCCGCCGAGCGACATCGGCGGATCTTCCGCCGGGCTCTCTTCGCTTTCGATGTCGTCGAACTCGTCTTCTCCGGGCAGTTCGAGGACCGGCCGCTTGGGCGCGCGATTGGCACCGAGCGACAGCGAGTGCCTGTCGCCGGAGGCGTCGACCATCCCGTTGGCAGGCTCGATCCCGGTCGCCACGACCGAGACACGGATCTTGCCCTGAAGATCGGGATTGAACGCCGATCCCCAGATGATGTTTGCATCTTCGTCGACCAGTTCGCGGATATGGTTCGCCGCTTCATCGACCTCGAGCAACTTCATGTCATCGCCGCCGATGATCGAGATGATGACGCCCTTCGCACCCTGCATCGACACACCGTCGAGCAGCGGGTTGGCAATTGCGCGCTCGGCGGCTTCGAGCGCGCGGTTCTCGCCCTCGCCTTCGCCGGT
Source organism: Parerythrobacter sp. (assembly GCA_041738375.1). Taxonomy (GTDB): domain Bacteria; phylum Pseudomonadota; class Alphaproteobacteria; order Sphingomonadales; family Sphingomonadaceae; genus Parerythrobacter_A. The sequence goes on from JBGSPZ010000363.1 coordinate 4,204, forward strand.
GCCCATCATCGCCTTGCCCATTTCTTCCATCACCGACTTCACGTCGGCAAAGTCGAGGTTGATGAGGCCCGGCATGACCATCAGGTCGGTGATCGAGCGCACGCCCTGCTGCAGCACTTCGTCGGCCAGCTGGAACGCTTCCTTGAAGGTCGTTTCCGCCTTTGCCACCAGGAACAGATTCTGGTTCGGAATGACGATCAGCGTATCGACGTGCCGCTGGAGTTCCTCGATCCCGGCTTCGGCCGCGCGCATGCGGCGCGTGCCTTCGAACAGGAATGGCTTGGTCACCACGCCGACGGTCAGCACGCCTTTGCGCCGCGCTGCCTCCGCTATGACGGGCGCTGCGCCGGTACCGGTGCCACCCCCCATCCCGGCGGCGATGAAGCACATGTTCACGCCTTCGAGCAGATTCTCGATGTCCTGTACGGTTTCTTCCGCAGCCGCCTTGCCGACTTCTGGCCGCGCCCCAGCACCGAGGCCGCCGGTAATATCCGGACCCAGCTGGATCCGCGTATCGGCCACCGCGTTGTTGAGCGCCTGCGCATCGGTGTTGGCGACCACGAACTCGACGCCTTCGATGTCGGCCGCGATCATGTTGGCAATCGCGTTGCCGCCCGCACCCCCGACCCCGATAACGGTAATCCTGGGCCGAAGCTCATCCGTGGCGGGCGGTCCGATGTTGATGCTCATTGCGTGTCCCTTCGGGGGCAAATGCTAAAAAAATTCGACTGGTCGCCAGTCTGACACAAAGCGGGTGGGGCGGGCATAGCAGAGAATCGCTTATCCACAGTGGTTAACGCAGCAAAGCTCACCTCAGAAATACTCCCGCGCAGCACGAACCAGCCGCGACACCAGCGCCATCCCGCCGAGTTTGACCGTAGTGGTATAGCGAGGATCGATAGTCCGGATATCGACCGGGTCGTCGGCGGCATACAGGCAGAGACCGGCCAAGGTCGCGAAACCGGGCGTCGCGTGAGCCTCGGGCAAGCCGCGGAGTGTCGGCGTTTTGCCGATCCTGGCCGGCCGACCAAGCGCGCTCTGGGCGAATTCGGCGAGGCCAGCCAGTTCCGCGCCCCCGCCGGTGAGCACCACCTGGCTTCCCCGCGAGCCGGAGAAACCCATTTCCTTCAGCGCCTTGCCGATCTCGTCGGTCAGCTTGGCAAGGTTCTCCGTTACCACCGAGACCAGTTCCGCGCGCGGGATGCGGTTCTTGTCGTCCGCCCCGCGCGCCGTGGAGCCGGCCTCCCCGCTTTCCCCCGGGCCATAAACCGGGATCATTTCGCGGTGGTCGGTCGGGCTGGCGATGGCGGAGCCGGAGACGCATTTGAGTCGCTCGGCCTGGAACCGGCGGATACCGAAGGCCGAGGCAACCGCATCGGTGATGTCGGTCGAACCAAGGGGGATTGCCTTTAATCCCAGCAGCATTCCGGCGGCATAGACCGAGACATTGGTGACATCGCCCCCGATCTCCACCAGCGCGGTGCCCAGTTCGCGCTCTTCAGGCGTCAGGCAGGCATGGCCCGCCGCGATCGGTGCGGCAACGACGCTTTCGACCTCGAGATGGGCGTTCTGGACCGCCTCGATCAGGTTCCTGACCGGCGCGCCGTCGGCCAGCATCACATGGACATCGACCCCCAGCCGTTCCGCATGCAGGCCCTTGGGATTGGCCACGCCATGCGCCCCGTCGAGCGTATAATGGGCGGGCTGCGCATGGAGCACCATCCGTCCGTCGGGCTGGATATTGTCGCGCGCGACCAGCAAGAGCTGCTCGATATCCTCTTCCTCGATCCGCCGCCCGCCGATATCGATTTCGACCTTGGCGATCTGGCTCGCCAACCCCGCGCCCGAGCAGCCGACCCAGACGCTCGAAACGCTGGTACCGGCGTTCTTTTCCGCCCTCTCGACCGCATCGCGGATGGCGTAGGTCGCTGCGGCCATGTCGGTCACATAACCGCGCTTGATGCCCTGGCTTTGCCGGTGGCCCGATCCGAGCACGATCATCTCGCCGGTCTCGGACAGGCCCATGACCATCGCCGATATGCGGAACGAGCCGACGTTGACCGCCCCGAAGACCTTGGTGATGCGCGGCAGGGCCATTATTCGTCTCCGGCTGCGAGGGTCTGCTGAGAGCGAGCGGGAATGCGCAAATGCACCCGGCCCGGCACCCGCATGTCGAAATGCGCCACCTTGCCGCCGAGCAGCCGGTTGCGCCCATCGAGCGTGGCGAAGGCCACCAGCGCGGTCGAGGCTTCTTTCTCGCCCTGCGGCAGTGCCAGCACCTGCTTGGTGTTGAAGGTGAGGTTCCAGCGGCGATTGCCCAGCCATTCGGCTTCGGTCACCTGCGGCTTGATCGCGGGCGCCGATTCGAGCAGTTCGGTCAGCGCAGCAACCTGCTTTCCGGCACCCGGCCCCGACACCACCAGCATGCCCTTGGCGTTGGCGGCGCTGATCGGTTCGAGCTCGACCCCCTCGGGATCGATCAGCACCAGCCGGTCGGCCTTGCGCAGCGCGGCGTGCGGCGTGCGTTCGACGATGTCGACCACCAGCGTATCGGGCAGCTGGCGCGAAACGCGGGCATCCTTTACCCAGCTCAGCTCGAGCAGGCGGTTGCGCAGCAGGTCGAGATCGACCGAGGTCATCGGGGTCTCATGCTCGCTCAACACTTGCTCGTAGACCTTGAGCTCGTTCATCCGTTCGACCCCGGTGACCTGGACCCGGCGCACCTCGAACCCGGCGTCGGACGACAGCAGGGCGATCTGCTGGCTGGCCATCGCTGGAACGCCGGCGAGGCTGGCAACGAACCACGCCAGCGCCGCTGCCCCGCCGAGGATGATTGCGAGGAAGATGCGGTGCAGCTGTTCCTCGGTGAACGGCAGGATCGCCATCGCGGA